>CAYUYI010000576.1:0-1512 GCA_964448995.1 uncultured Propionivibrio sp.
GACCGGGCCATGCAGGCCGGCATCGACGATGTCGGCATGGGCGTGCTGTTCGGCCTGCACGATTGGCGTTTCGAAATCCTCAGCATGATGCAGCAGATCCAGCATCTCGAGGACGAGTTTGGGGTTGGCTGCCATACGATCAGCGTGCCGCGCATGGAACCAGCGGACGGTTCCGACGTCTCTCTGGCACCGCCGGCGGCGGTCAGCAACGAAGACTTCAAGAAGATCATCGCCATCCTGCGTCTGGCGGTGCCGTATACCGGCATCATCCTGTCGACACGCGAATCGGCAGCGATCCGCCGCGAATGCTATGCGCTCGGCGTGTCGCAAATCTCGGCCGGGAGCCGTACCAACCCGGGAGGCTACAGCGGTGACGAATCGGCGGCGGGGCAGTTTCAACTGGGTGACCACCGCTCGCTCGAGGAAGTGATCGAGGAGCTGGCGACGATGGGTTTCATCCCCTCGTTCTGCACCGCCTGTTATCGGCTCGGGCGGACCGGTCAGGATTTCATGGATCTGGCCAAACCTGGCCTGATCAAGCTGAAATGCGATCCGAACGCGGTGACCACCTTCCAGGAATACCTGATCGATTACGCCAAGGACGGCACGCGCTGTGCCGGCGAGGCGGCGATCGAATGCGAACTGGACAAGATGGGCACCAAGGCACGGCGCAACGCCGAAAAGATGCTGGCGCATATCCGGGCCGGCAAGCGCGACGTCTTCTGCTAACGGAGGGCCGGCAATGCGCGAACGCACCGAAACTGATTCGCTGGGTTCGCTCACCGTCCCTGCCGACGCGCTGTACGGCATCCATACCGTGCGGGCGCTGGCGAATTTTCCGCTATCGGGGCAGCCGTGTCATTCGGGGCTGATTCGCGGCATGGCGCAGGTCAAGCTGGCCTGTGCCCGGACCAATGCGGCGCTGGGCGATCTCGATGCCGGGCTGGCGCAGGCCATCGGCCAAGCATGTGAAGAACTGGCTGACGGGCGGCACCGCGAGGCGGTGATCGTCGATGCCTTGCAGGGCGGCGCCGGCACCTCGCTCAACATGAACGTCAACGAGGTGATTGCCAACCGCGCCGAAGAAATCCTCGGTGGGCGGCGCGGCGAGTACCAGCGGGTGCATCCGCTGCATCACGTGAATCTGCACCAATCGACCAACGACGTCTTCCCGACGGCACTGAAGATCGCCGCGATCGACGGATTGCACCGGCTAGAGAAAGCCATTGCCGCGTTGCAGACCGCGTTTCAGGCCAAGGAACAGGAATTCGCCGGCATCGTCAAGGTCGGGCGCACGCAGTTGCAAGACGCTTGCCCGATGACGCTCGGCGCCGAATGCTCGGCGTGGGCCGAGGCATTCGGGCGCGATCGCTGGCGCGTGTTCAAGTGCGAGGAACGGATTCGCGTCGTCAATCTCGGCGGCACGGCGATCGGCACGGGACTCACCGCCCCGCGCGACTACATCTTCCGGGCGACGGAAACATTGCGTGAAATCACGAAGATGAACCTCGC
>CAYUYI010000577.1:0-1508 GCA_964448995.1 uncultured Propionivibrio sp.
TGGCAGCGAACAGCGCTCGATTACCTTTAAAAACCCGTTGGGCAACGGCACGATCTATGTGAATGGTCATGCCGTCGCCGGTGGCACGTCCTACACGATTGCCGCGACCGACGCCGGGAACGATCTGGAAACCTCGCCAACCGGATTCCCCGCCATCGTAATCACCACGGACAACCATTTCAGCGGCGACCTCAAAGGGGTCGAGGTGACCCTGAGCGCCAAGGATACGGATGCCGATTCGACGGTCAACACGCTGCTCCAGAGCAACAGCGTGACGCTCGATCTGTATGTCAAGCCGGTGGCCGACCCGGTGACGGTGACCAATGTGGTAACGCGCGAGGATACGGCCGTTCGCTTCCTGCAAGGCATCGCCCTGACCGATACCGACGGCAGCGAAACACTGACCGGAATTACCATCAACGCGCTGCCGGACAACTGGGTGCTGCGCGACAATACCGGCAACGTCGTCCATGTCGGCGACGGCGCCACGCCCTACACAGTGCCGGCAAGTGCGCTTGGCAGCGGCGTCTTCCGCGATTACACGATCACGCCGCCCGCGCACAGCAGCGACGACATTTCCGTTTCCCTGTCCCTGACATCGACCGACACCCGGACGGTCAACGGCAACACCGAGGTCGTCACGCAAACCAACCTCGTGAGTCAGTCGGTGACGGTGACACCGGTTGCAGAAGAAGTCGGTAAATATACCGACGCCGATCCGCTACCCGATCTGACGATCAATCCCGATCACCTCTACACCACACAGGGCGCCGAAGACGACTGGTATGCCCTGAAGCAGGATGGCGAGGGCTTCAATCCGCAGACCGGCTGGTCGAATCAGGATGCGGATGAACGGACCTATGCCCTGCTTACCCCGACGCTGGGCGGTAACGCGGCAATCGGCTCGCAGTTCAGCTACACCGTTGCGGGGGTGACGCATGTGCTGACTTACACCGGAACCGCCGTGAGGATTCCACTGGCGGCACTCGACACCGTTCAGTTCAAGGCAGCAAGCGATGTCGCTGGGACCTTCGAGATCCGGGTTCAGGCGCTGACCGTCGACACCGACCCGAATACCGGGGCAACCGTCGAGGCCACCTCCGGATTGGCAACGCTGACCGGAGTCGTGATCGCGCCGGTAGCCGATCCGGTCACGCTCGCCGTCAATGCACCGGCGGTGGGGAACGAAGATTCGGCGATTCCGCTGATCATCCGACCGACCAGCGCCGATCCATCGGAAACCTTTACGGTGACGATCAGCGGTATTCCGGCCGGCGCGACGATCACCTACGGCGGCGTTGACCAGACAGTGGTTGGCGGTAGCGTGTCGATCGCCAATTTCAACCCGGCGACGAAGCTGACGATGACGCCGCCGCTCAACAGCAACGCCGATATTCCGCTGACGGTTTCGGCGGTATCGGTCGATGTTTCCGATGGCATCACCAGCACGTCAACGACCGCGTCCTTGCCCTTGCTGGTTGACGTGCGCGGCGTCGCTGACCCGGTCA
>CAYUYI010000578.1:0-1490 GCA_964448995.1 uncultured Propionivibrio sp.
CCCGCCTCGCCGGCATCGAACCGTTCCACGTCATGGAATTGCTGGCACGGGCCAAAACACTGCAAGCCGAAGGACGAGACATCATCCACATGGAAGTCGGCGAACCCGATTTCCCGACACCTGCCCCCATTATCGCCGCAGCACAAGCCCATCTCGCCACCGGCAACGTCTTCTACACGCCGGCGCTGGGCCTTCCACCATTGCGTGAGGCGATCGCAGAACACTACCGGACCCGTTACGGCGTTGAGATCCCCGCTTCACGCATCGTCGTCACCGCCGGCGCCTCCGGCGCTCTGTTGCTGGCACTGGCTTGCCTCCTTTCGCCGGGAATGGAATGGCTGCTGACCGACCCCGGGTATCCTTGCAACGCCAACTTCGTCCGTACCTTCGAGGGCAAGCCGGTCTGCATCCCGGTCACGGCCGAAAACAATTTCCAGCCCACGGCCAAGGATCTCGAAGACCACTGGACCGACCGTACCGGCGGCGCGCTGTTCGCCTCACCAGCCAATCCGACCGGCACCATGCTGGACGATGCCGAGTTGGCCGCGATCGCACGATTGATCGCTCGCAAAGGGGGGCACCTGATCGTCGACGAGATCTATCATGGACTGACCTACGAACGCGACGCAACGACGGCGCTGGCTTTCAGTGACGATATTTTTGTTGTTCAAAGCTTTTCGAAGTACTTCAACATGACCGGTTGGCGGCTCGGTTGGCTTGTTGTTCCAGAGCGATTTATCCGCGACATCGAGAAGCTTGCGCAGAATCTCTTCATCGCCGCCTCGACCCCGGCTCAACATGCCGCTGTCGCCGCATTTCACCCGGAGACAACCTGCATTCTCGAAAGTCGACGGACCGAATTCAAGCGGCGAAGAGATTTTCTCGTCCCCGAACTTGAGAAGCTCGGGTTCAGGTTAACCGCCAAACCGGAAGGTGCTTTCTATGTCTATGCGGATTGCAGCGCGTTGACGGGAGACAGCTACCGGTTCGCCCGCGATCTGCTGGAAAGCGAAGGCGTCGCTGTCACGCCCGGGCTCGACTTTGGCTCACGCGCACCGCAATCTCACCTCCGCTTTGCCTATACGACCGGCATCGAGCGTCTTGCCGAAGCCATGGCACGCATTCGCCAATTCATCGCGACACGATGACCCAGCCCCCGCACCTGTCAATCAACCCAGAAAACAAACAAAAGGGGTACGACATTCGTCGTACCCCACGGCAACGAAAAACGGGGCGGAGACTCGCCCCGCCTCCAGTTACTTCGGACGCGAACCGGTCGGGAACGGCCATGCCCCCGTCGGATTCAACGCCGATTTGATGCCAGGCGTCGCCGCCGTCGATGGCGTCACCGGTGCCGCCGGGGCGACAGGCGCCGGTGCTGGTGCCGGCTTCGCAACCGGCTTCGCAGCTACCTTCTTCGCGACGGGTTTTGCGACAGGCTTGGCGACGGCCTTCTTGGCGACCGGCTTCGCAGCAACCTTCTTCGCGAC
>CAYUYI010000579.1:0-1490 GCA_964448995.1 uncultured Propionivibrio sp.
AGCCAGGAAATATGATTGGCAAGGATCAGGCAACCTGCGGGGGCCGTGAAAGGCGCAGTTTCGATATGCACCGCGAGCAGGGATAACAGGCGAAGTGACCAACGCTGTCGGCAACGTACGCGCTTTGCCTGGCTGACGATGGGGAACAAGAGTGCGGTGCCGAGGCACATGTAAACGAAGTGCAGGCCGAAACACAGGCAACGCCAGATGCGTACCGGAAGTGATGTCGCTCCGGGCCCACGCATTGATGACCCGGTCCTTAATGCGTGACGCGCGATGAGTGGTGGTCGCTCAAGACGCGAACGCGCTGGCCGGGATGAAATACTTCGCCCATTTCTTGCACAACGGCGACCATCTGGCCGCTATCGAGCTTGACGGTAATTTCAAGCGCATTCTTTTTGGTCAGGTTTTCTTCGGCGGCGGAGCCCGCCATGCCGCCGATCACGGCGCCGACAATGGCGCCGACAATGCTGCCGCGCCCGCCGCCGACGTTGCTGCCGGCGACACCACCAATTGCTGCACCGGCCATCGTTCCCGTTCCCGAATGCGTGCCTTCCATCAGGACTTCGCGGACACTCTCGACGATTCCGAAGCGAACGGTCATTTCCCGTCGCGCCTGTTCGCGAGTGTAAACATCCCCGGAACGGCTGCTGGCACAGGCCGTCAGAATCAGTGCTGCCAAAATCAGGAGCACGACTTTCAACTGCTGCATTCCCGCCTCCTGTTTGGCTCCTACCACGGACTCTGCCCGAACGCCTTGGTATAGCGGGCCGCGATGTCTGCGCGCGTCGGACGATGATTCTGCCCGCCGCGATGCGCAATCTTGAGGGCCCCCATGACGGCGGCCAGTCGTCCGGTCTTTTCCCAATCCCAGCCTTGGTCGATGCCGTACAGCAGACCGGAGCGATACGCATCGCCACAGCCTGTCGGATCGACCACCTCATCCGCTTCAACGCAGGGAATCTCAAGGCGTTGACCGCCGGTGTAAATATGCGATCCGGCCGGGCCGAGCGTGACGATCAACGCCTTGACCTTGGCGGCGAGTTGCGCCAGAGACAGCCCCGTGCGGTCGCTTGCCATCTTGGCCTCGTAATCGTTGAAACAGGCGTAGTCACATAGGTCCATGAAGTGCAACACGTCTTCGCCCGAGAACATTGGCAACCCTTGGCCGGGATCGAAAATGAAGGGGACGCCGTTCGAGGCCAAGTCCTTGGCGTGCTGGAGCATGCCATCACGGCCGTCGGGGGCAACGATGGCCAGCGTCGCTTCGCTGACATCGGTGACGTAATTGAAGTGCGAGAAGCTCATTGCCCCCGGGTGAAACGCCGTGATCTGGTTGTCGTCGAGATCGGTGGTGATGAAGGCCTGGGCGGTGAAACTGCCCTCGACCTGACGCACGTAGGTACGCGGCAATTCCAGCGCGTCGAGCCGGCGTAGATAGGGTTCGGCGTCCTCGCCAACCGTCGCCATGATCAGCGGATCGCCCTCCA
>CAYUYI010000580.1:0-1483 GCA_964448995.1 uncultured Propionivibrio sp.
ACAGCGCCTTGACCGGACTGGCCGGCGAACCGTCGCACAGGTCGCCGATATCCACCGCCAGGCCGCAGCGCGAGGCGAAGGCCATTTCGGCGAGGCAGGCGAACAGGCCGCCGTCGGAACGGTCGTGATAGGCGAGCAGCAGGCCGTCGGCGGCGAGCTTCTGCACGATGGCGAAGAAGCCGGCCAGCTTTTCCGGCGCATCCACGTCGGGCGCCACGCTGTCCGTGGCGTTGAACACCTGCGCCAGCGCCGAGCCGCCGAGACGGTTGCGCCCGGCGCCGAGGTCGATCAGCAGCAGATCGGTCGCTTCGCCGTCGACCTTCATCAGCGGGGTCAGCGTGCGCCGCGCGTCCTGCACCGGCGCGAAGGAACTGACGATGAGCGACAGCGGCGCCACCACCTGCTTCGCCTCGCCCTCGTCTTCCCAGGCCGTGCGCATCGACAGCGAATCCTTGCCGACCGGGATCGACACGCCGATCTGCTGGCACAGGTCGGACACCGCGCGCACCGTGTCGAACAGGCGCGCGTCCTCGCCCGGCACGCCGGCCGGGGCCATCCAGTTGGCCGAGAGCTTGACGTCGCCGAGCTTGGCGATGCGCGCCGCGGCAATGTTGGTCAGCGCTTCGCCCACCGCCATGCGCCCCGAAGCCGGCGCATCGAGGATGGCGAGCGGCGTACGCTCGCCCATGGCCATCGCCTCGCCGCGCAGTGTATGGAACCCCATCGTGGTCACGGCGACGTCGGCCACCGGCACCTGCCAGGGGCCGACCATCTGGTCGCGCGCCGTCATGCCGCCGACCGAGCGATCGCCAATTGAAATCAGGAACGTCTTGTCGGCCACCGTCGGCAAGCGCAGCACACGATAAGCCGCTTCCTTGATGTCGATACCCGCCGGATCGAACGGCACGGCCACGCTCGCCAGGCGCGTCACGTCGCGCATCATGCGCGGCGGTTTGCCGAGCAGCGCCTCCATGTCCATATCAACCGGGTTGTTGCCGAAATGGCGGTCGGCAACAACCAGGCGATTGTCATCGGTTGCCGTGCCGACCACGGCGAACGGGCAACGCTCGCGGGTGCACATCGCCTCGAATTCGGGCAGGCGGCTCGGCGGGATGGCCAGCACGTAGCGTTCCTGCGACTCGTTGCTCCAGATTTCGGCCGGCGACATGCCCGGCTCTTCGATATGAATGTCGCGCAACTGGAAAAGCGCGCCGACTTCACCGCTGTGGGCGAGTTCGGGGAAGGCGTTGGACAGGCCACCCGCGCCGACGTCATGGATCGACAGGATCGGGTTGCCGTCGCCGGGTTGGGCGATGTCTTTCTTCGGCGCGCCCAATTGCCAGCAACGGTCAATGACTTCCTGCGCACGACGCTGCATTTCCGGGTTGCCGCGTTGCACCGAAGCGAAATCGAGGTCTTCGGCGTTGGCACCGGTACTCATCGAGCTGGCGGCACCGCCGCCAAGGCCGATCAGCATGCCCGG
>CAYUYI010000581.1:0-1482 GCA_964448995.1 uncultured Propionivibrio sp.
ACGCCAGCCTCACCGACCAGCAGCGGGTTGTTTTTCCGTCGCCGGCATAGCGTTTGGATGACTCGCTCGAGTTCGCCTTCGCGCCCGATTAACGGGTCGATCTTGCCTTGCAGTGCCAGTGCGTTGAGGTTGATCGTGTAGCTTTCGAGCGGGCCAGCGGCATTCTGCTGCTGTCCGTCTGCTTCCGCCTCGCCCTCGTGTTCGGCGCGTGGTGTGTTTTGCTGAACTTTGCTGACGCCGTGGGAAATGAAATTCACAACGTCGAGTCGGGTGATGCCTTGTTTTTGCAAATAGTAGACCGCGTGCGAGTCTTTTTCGCCGAAGATCGCCACCAGGACATTCGCACCGTTGACTTCCTTCTTGCCGGATGACTGGACGTGCAGGATGGCGCGCTGGATAACGCGCTGGAATCCCAGCGTAGGTTGCGTATCGATTTCTTCCTCGCCCTCGATACGAGGCGTGTGCTCACCGATAAATTTGTTCAGGTCGCGGCGGAGTTGTTCGATATTGCCGCCGCAAGCGCGCAAGGCATCTGCTGCCGATGGGTTGTCGAGCAAAGCCAGAAGCAGGTGTTCCACGGTGATGAACTCGTGGCGCTTCTGTCGAGCTTCGACAAAAGCCATGTGCAGGCTGACTTCCAGTTCTTGCGCAATCATTCAGTTTTCCTCCATGACACAGGCGAGCGGATGCTGGCTTTCGCGGGCGTAGGCTGTCACCTGTTCAACTTTGGTGGCGGCCACGTCGCGTGAATAGATGCCACAGATGCCCTGTCCTTCCATGTGAACTTTGAGCATGATTTGCATTGCGCGTTCGCGATCCATGGAAAAAAACTTTTGCAGTACATGAACGACAAAATCCATCGGCGTGAAATCGTCGTTCAGCAATAACACCGTGTAGAGTGGCGGCGGCGCCAATCGGGTGTGTTGCGCTTCGAGTGTGGTATTGGTCTGTTGCTGTCTGGCCATGAATTCATTTTAACCAGTCTCCCGCATTGCGCAAAACGCGACACCCGACAAGTTTTTGTGTCGGAAACCACAATTTGTGAATGGGTGGCGGTCAAAATGCTTGACGCATCCGTTGGAATTAGCGTACAAAGACCATATGTTTTGGTTCAAGCGGTATTTGAATTTCAAACATGAAAGTCGGGCGATGCCCGGATCTAGTCTTTTTTCAAGGAAGTAGCAATATGGCAACTGGTACAGTGAAGTGGTTCAATGACGCCAAAGGCTTTGGTTTCATCACCCCGGACGATGGCAGTGAAGATCTGTTCGCGCATTTTTCGGCGATCACGATGAATGGATTCAAGACCCTCAAAGAGGGCGAAAAAGTCAGCTTCGACGTGACTCAGGGACCGAAGGGTAAGCAAGCTTCGAATATTGCGCGCGCCTAAACTCTAGGTTGTGCGAAAAAAACCCGCTTCGGCGGGTTTTTTTTTGGCGGGCGCGGCCGCGTCCAGAAACAAACTGAAACAAACGGATACCT
>CAYUYI010000582.1:0-1476 GCA_964448995.1 uncultured Propionivibrio sp.
GTGCTGGTGGTGCCGATCGACCTCGGCGCACCGAAAGGGCGGCTGATCCTGCCGCAGGTTCAGACGTTGCGCGATATCCTCGATAGCGATGCGGTGAGCCTGATGGTCAAGGAGCGCGAATTGGCGTCGGCGCTGGCACGCATGACCGAGAAGCCGAAACTCGTTGTCTGCGACTCGCAGGTGGTGAACAAGGTGTCGGCCGATACCCCGCCGGATATCCGCATGACCACCTTCTCGATCCTGATGGCCCGCTTCAAGGGCGACATGATCGGCTTGGCCGAGGGCGCCGGGGCGATCTCGCGGCTGAAACCGGGCGACCGCGTGCTGATCGCCGAAGCCTGTTCACATCACGCACTGGCCGATGACATCGGTCGCGTCAAGATTCCGCGCTGGTTGCGTCAGTATGCCGGTGGCAATCTCGAAATCGACGTCAGGTCGGGCAAGGACTTTCCCGAGGATCTCAGCCCCTATGCGCTGATCGTGCAATGTGGCGGTTGTACCGTGACGCGCAAGCAGATCCTGGTGCGTCAGTACCGCGCTGCGCGCCAAGGCGTGCCGATGACCAACTACGGCATGGCCATCTCGGTGTCGCAAGGGGTGATCGAGCGCGCGCTCGAGTGCTTCCCTGCAGCGCTTGATGCCTACCGCCGCGGCATGGCCGGGGGATGAACATGCCGGTAAAGACGGCTCCGCTCCAGTTTACGCGCAAGGCCAGGCCGGCATCGCAGAGTGCCGCGGCGCAGGCCTTGGCCGCATGCCTGCAAGAAGGTTTGCCCGGCCGCGAAACGCTGCGTCGCATTCTCGGCACGCAGCAACCGGATGAAGTTGACGTCATCCGCCAGCACGCAGAACAAACGCTGCTGAAAAACTGCGGCGATACCGTGCGACTGCGTGGGCTGATCGAATTTTCCAACCGCTGCACGTCGGATTGCTACTACTGCGGCATCCGGCGCAGCAACAAGATGCCGACGCGCTACACATTGACGCAGGATGAGATCGTCGACACGGCCCGTTGGTGCGGCGAGCAGGGCTACGGCTCGGTGGTCCTGCAATCGGGTGAACGGCGCGACGCCAAGTTCGTCCGCTTCGTCAGCGATACCGTGCGTGCCATCAAGGAAACCACGCGTTCCGTCGCCTTGCCTGAAGGTGTCGGGATCACCCTGTGTGTTGGCGAGCAATTGCCGGAAACCTACGCCGAATGGTTCGATGCCGGCGCGCACCGATATTTGTTGCGTATGGAGACGTCGTCGCCCGCGTTGTTCGCCGCGTTGCATCCGGCCGAGCAGCGGTACGAGTCGCGCGTCGAGTGTCTAAAAACGCTCAAGGCCATTGGCCACCGCGTCGGCACCGGCGTGATGATCGGGCTGCCGGGACAAACGCTCGACGATCTGGTCGATGACCTTTTCTTTTTCCGTGATATTGGCGCCGACATGATCGGCATGGGGCCGTACATCCCGCACGAGCAGGCGGCATTGC
>CAYUYI010000583.1:0-1200 GCA_964448995.1 uncultured Propionivibrio sp.
GACTGGACGTCGACGTCGATATCCGGGCACGAGGAAATGAAGTCACCGAGGCGCGGCAGCAGCCAGCAAGCGGCAAACGACGAGATGGTGCTGATGTGCAGGTAGCGGTGCTGGCTGGCGCACACCTCATGGGCGGCATCTTCGATTTCACTGAAGGCCGCCTCGACGCGCTGGGCGAAGCGGCTGCCCTCGGTGGTCAGGGCGAGGCCGCGGCCGGCCTTGTCGAACAACGTGATGCCGAGTTCCTGCTGCAGGATGCGGATTTGATGGCTGACCGCGCTGTGCGTCAGGTTGAGCACTTCGGACGCGCGCGACACGCCACCATGGCGGGCGACCACGACAAAGACGCGCAGGGCATTGAGCGACGGCAGGCGTTTCGACATTCCGGAAATCTCGCAAGGGGGAGCGAACATCGTGATCGAATCCGGATTCTACGCCAGCTCTCCGCCACGGATAAGGGTGCGGTGCCGGCCCGTGCTTTCCGTAAGTCTCAGAACAAGCGCATCTTGCGCGCGGCCTCGCGCAGCTCGCTGCGGAAATCGGGGTGGGCGATGCCGATCAGCGCCTCGGCGCGCTGCTTGGCGCTCTTGCCGCGCAACTGGGCGACGCCGTATTCGCTGACCACGTAGTTCACGTCGTTCTTGGTCGTCGTCACGTGCGCGCCGGGGGTGAGCGTCGGCACGATGCGCGAGATGGTGTCGCCTTTCGCCGTCGAGGGCAGGACGATGATGGCCTTGCCGCCCTTCGAACGGTTGGCCGCGCGCACGAAATCGGCTTGGCCGCCGGTGCCGGAATACGGCATGTAGCCCATGCTTTCCGAACAGCACTGGCCGATCAGGTCAATCTGCAGAGTGGCGTTGATGGCAATGAGGTTGTCGTTCTGCCCCGCCAATGCCGGATCGTTGGTGAAATCGACCGGGTGCATCTCCAGCGCCGGGTTGCGGTGCATGAACTGGTAGAGCTTGCGCGAGCCGAGCGCGAAGGTGGCGAACATTTTTCCCGGACGGAAGTTCTTGTGCCGGTTGGTGACAACGCCGGCCTCGACGAGCGACATGATGCCGTCGCCGATCATTTCGGTATGCACGCCGAGATCGTGTTTCTGCGTGAGCTGCATCACTACGGCGTCGGGAATGCCGCCAAAGCCGATCTGCAGCGTCGCGCCGTAGATCGGAAGAGCACACGTCTGAACTCCAGTCACCT
>CAYUYI010000583.1:1210-1472 GCA_964448995.1 uncultured Propionivibrio sp.
AGGATCGGTTCGTCGCTCTCGACCAGGGCCGTCACCTGCGAGATATGCACGTGGCAGTTGCCGTGCGCATAGGGCACATTGGGGTTCACTTCCAGCACCACCGCCCGTGCCTTGGCCACGGCAGCCATCGTGTAGTCGGTGCCGAGACTGAGCGAGAAATAGCCGTGCTCGTCCATTTCCGAGGCCATGGAGAACACCACGTCGGCCCGGTTGAGTCCGCGCTCGATCAGCACCGGCAATTCGGAGAAATACGCCGGGACGA
>CAYUYI010000584.1:0-1465 GCA_964448995.1 uncultured Propionivibrio sp.
GCCCGGCAATGCGATATCATTGACGAGGCAGAAGATAGCGCTGACCGGATCAAGCACGAGACGATGCGGCAGTTGCACAAATCGTTCATCACCCCGCTTGATCGTGAGGAAATTCACCAGTTGATCACGGGCCTTGATGCGATTCTGGATCTGATTCAGGACAGTGCGCATACGATCTCTCTCTACAATATCCGGCACATTACGGCCGAAGCGGTGAAACTCAGTGAGTTGATTCTCGGCTGCGCTGAGCGCGTTCAAAAAGCGGTGTTCATGCTCCCGTCGATGGACAACGCGCCGGAAATTCTCAAGCTCTGTCGCGAGATCGATCAACTGGAATCCGAGGCCGATCGCGAAATGCGCGGGGCGATGTCCCGTCTGTTCCGCGAAGAACCCGATGTTCGGGAACTCATCAAGTACAAGGCAATTTACGAATTGCTGGAAACCGTGACGGATCGCTGCGAAGACGTGGCGAACCTCATCGAAGGCATCGTCGTCGAAAACTCCTGATCGGCATTCTTCATGGAACATCTGAATATCAGCCTGGGAGTGTTGGCCTTCCTGGTTTTCTTGGCGCTCGCCTTTGATTTCATGAATGGTTTTCATGATGCGGCTAACGCCATTGCCACGGTCGTTTCGACCCGCGTCCTGAAACCGCATACGGCGGTCATGCTGGCGGCCGTATGCAACGTGGTGGCAATCTTTATCTTCGAGCTCAAGGTTGCAGCGACGGTTGGGAAAGGGACGATCGAGCTGTTTGCCATCGACTACCACGTCGTCTTCGGCGCGCTGGTCGGGGCGATTGCCTGGAACGTGATTACCTGGTACTACGGAATTCCTTCGTCATCGTCGCACGCGTTGATCGGTGGCTTGATCGGAGCGGCCTTGGCCAAAACCGGGCCTTCCGCCCTGATTTCGGGCGGTATCATCAAGACCGTATCTTTCATCCTCATTTCGCCGTTGCTCGGCATGGTGCTTGGGTCGTTGATGATGATCCTCGTTTCGTGGGCCTTCCGAAAATCGACGCCGCGTCGTGTCGACATCTGGTCACGCCGTCTGCAATTGATTTCGGCGTCCGCCTATGCCCTTGGCCACGGCGGCAACGACGCGCAGAAGACGATCGGGATCATCTGGATGCTGCTGATTGCCGCTGGAGTGACGGAAGCGCATGCGGCCATGCCGCCGCTGTGGGTGGTGATTTCCTGCTACACGGCCATCGGCATCGGAACGGTCTTCGGCGGCTGGCGCATCATCAAGTTGATGGGGCAAAAGATCACGAAACTGAAGCCGGTCGGTGGCTTCTGTGCGCAGACCGGGGGCGCGGCAACGCTTTTCTTTGCGACAGCGCTCGGAATCCCAGTGTCGACGACGCACACGATTACCGGTGCCATCGTCGGTGTCGGTTCAACGAAACGACTTTCTGCCGTACGTTGGGGAATCGCCGGAACGATCGTCTGGGCGTGGGTTC
>CAYUYI010000585.1:0-1461 GCA_964448995.1 uncultured Propionivibrio sp.
AAGGAAATGACGCAGACGATGGAAGACGGGTGCGGCATCTATCGCATGCAGGACACGATGCAGCAGACCTGCGACAAGCTGGCCGAACTGCGCGAGCGCTTCAAGAATATTGAACTCGACGACAAATCGAGTGTGTGGAATACCGACTGGCTCGCCGCCATTGAGCTTGATTACCAGCTCGATGTGGCCCAATCGATTGCCCACTCGGCGATCCAGCGCAAGGAATCACGCGGCGCTCACCAGCGTCTCGACGGTTACGAGCAGCGCGACGATGTGAACTTCCTCAAGCACTCCGACGCGTTCTATGTGCCGGGCAGCGCGCCGCGCATTGCCTACGCCGAGGTGAAGATCACCAAGTCCCCACCTGCCGCTCGCGTTTATGGCGCAGCGGGCGAAAAAGCCGATGCGGAAAGGAAAGCATCCAATGTCTGAACAGAAATTCATTGAAATCGAGGTGCTGCGCTACAAGCCGGAAAGCGACGAAGCGCCGCATTCGGAGGTGTACAAGGTGCCCTTTACCGACGACATGTCGGTGCTGCAGGGCGCGCAGTACATCAAGGACCACTTCGACGGCTCGCTGACCTATCGCTGGTCCTGCCGGATGGCCATCTGCGGTAGCTGCGGCATGATGATCAACGGTATCCCGAAGCTCTCTTGCGAGACCTTCATTCGCGACTACTACCCGAACCGCATCACCATCGAAGCACTCGCCCACTTCCCGATCGAGAAGGATCTGGTGGTTGATCTTTCCGGCTTCATCGAGAAGCTCGAGAGCGTCCAGCCCTACATCATTCCGGCGGAGAAGCGGACGGTCGAGCAAGGTGAATACATCCAGACACCGGCACAGGTTCAGGACTACATGCAGTTCACGTCCTGCATCAACTGCACGCTGTGTTACGCGGCCTGCCCGCAGTTCGGTCTGAACCCCGACTTTATCGGTCCGGGTGCGATCGCTCTGCTGCACCGGTACAACATGGATTCGCGTGATGGTGGCACCGCTCAACGGATGGAACTGGTGGCTTCGGAAGAGGGCGTCTTCAACTGCAGCGCGGTCGGCTATTGCTCGGAAGTCTGTCCGAAGCACGTCGATCCGGCCAATGCCGTCAATATCAACAAGACCAATGCAGCGAAGGATTATTTCCTGCGCTTCCTGTCACCGAAAGGGGGTGCCCAGTGAGCAAGCGTAAACCTTACGTCCGTTCGATGGATGGCTGGTGGAAGAAGAACCCGTTCTTCGTCGAGTACGTCATCCATGAAAGCACCGCGCTGTTCGTGCTGGCCTATGCCGTCACGCTGCTGGTCGGCTTGATCCGGTTGGGGCAGGGTGAGGCCGCCTGGAATGGCTGGCTGGCTGCGCTGCAAAGCCCGGTGGCGCTGGTCTTCCACCTCGCCTTGCTGGTGGCGATCGCCTATCACACCTATACGTGGTTCAAGATCATGCCGATCACCTTGCCGCCGATC
>CAYUYI010000586.1:0-1456 GCA_964448995.1 uncultured Propionivibrio sp.
CGAGCGCGGCTATCACAACGTCGTTTCCGTCGCCGAACTCGCCCCTGACGATTACCTCATCAAGCCGTTCACCGCCGAGCAGTTGCAAACCCGGCTGGCTCGCGCGGTCCATAAGAAACAGTTTTTCGCCGAAGTCTTCGCACAACTCGACCGCGGCGCCTTCGTCGACGCGCTGGCAACCTGCGACACGCTGCTCGGCAAGGACGAGCTTTTCCTCTACGACACGCTGCGTTTCAAGGGAGAAATCCTCAACGCGCTCGAGCGCTACGACGAAGCCAAAGCGGTCTATCAGCGCGTTCTCGACAACGCGACGGTGCCCTGGGCGCGCATGGGGCTGGCCATTGCGCTGCGCGGTCAGGACCAACTCGGCGAAGCCGAAATGATCGCCGACGAGCTGATCGCCGATTTCCCGGAATACCTCGCGGCCTACGATTTCGTCGCCAGCGTCAGGGAAGAGATGGGCCGCCTGCCGGAAGCGCAGGCCACCCTGCAGCAAGCCGCCAGCATCTCGCCGAACAACTCGCTGCGGCAACGACTGGTGGGCGACATCGCCGTTCGCAACAGTGATCTCGACACCGCGGAGCGCGCCTACGGACGGGTGCTTGAGCGCCATCAAGGCTCATCGCTCAAGACCATCGACGACTACACCAACCTCTCGCGCGCGATGATCGACAACGGCCACCTCGAGGGCGCCCAGAAGGTGACTCGGGAATTGCGCCGCGACTGGCGCGGCAACCGGCACGGAGAGATGGCCGCACTGGTGATGGACAGCCTGTGTGCCCACGAGGAGGGCGAGCCAAGCAAGGCCCGCGAGGCGCTGGACAAGGCCCTGGCCCTGCATGACGAACTGCAAGGCAGTGACGGTCCGAAACAGGTCTCGCAAAAGATCGCCGTCGATCTCGCCCACGCCTGCCTGACCAACGGCGAAGCCGAAAAGGCGCAGGAAATTCTCGGCAAGGTCGCCGCCGAGAACCACGAGGACCGCAACATGATCGCCCAGATCCAGGGCGTTTTCATCAAGACCGGCATGGAAGAAGCGGGCCAGTCGCTGCTCGCCAAGGTCGGCCGCGAGATCGTCGAACTCAACAACCGCGGCGTGCTGGCGGCGCGCTCCGGCGATCTCGACGCCTCGGTACGGATGCTGATCGAAGCCGCCAATCGCGTGCCCAACCTGCAGTTCCTGGTCAACGCCAGCAAGGCGATTTTCACGCTGATCGACCAGAAGGGCTGGAAGTCCGAATACAGCGAAATCGGCATCCGCTTCCTCGACATGGCCCGCGCCAAGGAACCCTTCAACCCCAAGGTCATCGCCGCACGCGAACTCTATCAACGGGTGGCGCGGAAATACGGCATTGACGCCGCCCCGTCGGGCGGAACACGCGGCGCCAACGATAAAAGGGAATAACAGGACAACCGCGTTCGGACGCGTTGCCTTTTCATGTCATTTGCGTGGATA
>CAYUYI010000587.1:0-1451 GCA_964448995.1 uncultured Propionivibrio sp.
AGCGCCCCTCCGTCTTGCTGACCACCAGCCCGGACTGCGCCAAGGCTTTGAGATGGAACGACAGCGTCGGCGAAGGCATGGTCAGCTGTTCGGCCATCACGCCGGCTGTCAGCCCGATTGGCCCATGCTTGACGAGCAGACGGAACACCGCCAAGCGGCTTTCCTGTGCCAAGGCAGACAATGCAACAAGCGCTCTCTTTGTTTTCATATTTCCAATAATATCGAAATAAAAAAACAAGCTCAAGCCCTGATTTTGTCTATCCTTTCGCCATCAACGAGTGATAGACTTTTTACACAAAAAAACAGAGAGGGGCGATTCATGGCGACCCATAGCCACGCTACAACGCCATCGACAGCCGGCATCCGCCTGGAAGGAACGACAGACGATGCCGCGCTATTCATGGATCAACTGACGGCACTCGGCCTGGCCGACAAAATCTCGATGCACCGGGATGTCGGCGGAGATGCCACCACTTTCCAGCTCAAGGAGGATGTCGCCCGCTGGCTGACGCCCGATTTCGACACCATTGCACTGGCCGGGAAACTGAATCTCGACCCGGCGCACTGTGAAGACGATCGGCAACGGGAAATCGTCATCGCGATGATGACGAGCCCGGTCGCTTTCGCTCATCCGACCTACGAATCTCTCGCCTCGGCCATCCTGGTACGGCAGAACATCGCCGAAGCAGCGGGCAAGACCGAACTGGCCTTCGACACCTCGAATGCGGCGAAACGCCCCGAAGGTTATTGGACCTATTCGGAAGAGCACGGGTTCACTGTTCTCCCCGGCAAATCACTGATCGCGGCGCTGCGCAAGGCGACGCAACCCGAGGTTTCCGGCCGATGCTACGATTTTTCGTGCTATCGCGCCTCCGAATACGTCATCCTGCTCGGCATCGCCGAAGAACTGCAGGCCCATAACCCGGCGCTACTCGCCCGCCTGCAGCGCCAGTGGGAAATCAGCGCGATCCAGTCCGGCGCCTTTCATGACACCTTCCTGATCGAATACGGTTCGATGGAATCGCCCCTGCCACCGCGCTTCTATGTTCCCGGCGACCGCTTGTGGTTCCGCAATCCGGACGATCACTCGTCCGATGCCGAGGGCTATGAGGGCTCATGGGTGATCTATCTGGGCAACGGATTGTTTTCGAACTTCTGGGCACGCCACCAGCCCTATACCCTGACCAGCAAGTGCGTCGAGATCTATCACTGGCGACACGGCACCTACACCGACCGTCACGGCGATTTGCGGATTGACGAGTCGATTGTTGAAGCGCGGGTTGCGGAAACCATGAACGACCCAGAGGCCATCGCCGCCATCCTCCCGCAAATGATGCGCCTGCGCGAACCCAAGGGGATTTACCGTAACGGCGGGTGCATCGATACGTCACGCGAATACCCCAAACCGATCTGCTCGAAATCCGGGGGGTTTGTCCTGCCCGACGCCTGAG
>CAYUYI010000588.1:0-1446 GCA_964448995.1 uncultured Propionivibrio sp.
GGGTGAAACCTGTCAGCAGCGCCGGGAAAATGCCGGGCAGCAACACCCGCAGAAAGGTGTCCAGACGCGAGGCGCCGAGCGAGGCCGCCGCCTCCTCGACTTCGGCTTCGATATCCTCGATCACCGGTTGCAGGGTCCGCACCACGAAAGGTAGTCCGATGAAGGTCAGCGCCACGACGATGCCAAACGGCGTGAACGCCACCTTCAGGCCGAGCGGCTCGAGGAAGCGACCGATCCAGCCGTTGCCCGCGTAGAGCGTCGCCAGCGTAATGCCGGCCACCGCCGTCGGCAACGCGAAAGGGAGGTCGACGAGCGCATCAACCAGCCGCTTGCCGGGAAACGGGTAGCGCACCAGAATCCAGGCCACGATCAGTCCAAACACCGCATTGATCATCGCTGCCAGCAGCGACGCACCGAACGTCACGCGATACGAAGCGAGCGCCCGCTCACCGCTGGCAATCTCCCAGAGCTGCGCCAGACTCAGGGCGCTGGCCTTGAACGCCAGCCCCGAGAGCGGCAGCAAGATCAGCAGCGAGAGGTAAACGATCGTCACGCCAAGCGAAAGACCAAAGCCGGGAAGTACGCGTTTCATTGCTTAGGAAACCTTCGTCTAGATCGTTATTTGCTCTGATAAATCCGGTCGAAGCTGCCGCCATCCTTGAAGTGTGCCGCCGTCGCCTTGCTCCAGCCGCCGAACACCTCATCCACGGTAAAGGTCTTGATCGGCGGGAACTGGGCCGCGTATTTCTTGAGCAGATCCGGATCACGCGGGCGCAGGTAGTTCTGTGCCGCATTCTCTTGGCCTTCCTTCGACCACAGGTAATCCAGGTACGCCTGCGCCAACTTGCGGGTACCTTTCTTGTCTACCACTTTCTCAACCACCGCCACCGGAAATTCGGTCAGGATCGACAGCGAGGGATAAACCACGTCGAACTCGCCTTTGCCGAATTCCTTGGCGATCAGCTCGGCCTCGCTCTCGAAGGAAACGAGCACATCGCCGATCTTGCGCTGCATGAAGGTCGTCGTCGCATCGCGACCGCCGGCGGCGAACAGCGGCGCGTTCTTCAACAGCTTGCCGACGAATTCCTGTGCCGTCTTGTCATTGCCGCCCGGTTGCTTGAGCGCATAGCCCCAGGCCGCGAGGTAGGAATAACGACCGTTGCCGGTATTTTTCGGGTGCGGCAGAATCACCTGCACACCGGAAGCCACCAGATCCGACCAATCCTTCAACCCCTTGGGATTGCCCTTGCGCACGATGAAGACCATGGTCGACGTGTAAGGCGAAGCATTGTTCGAATATTTCTTGGCGTAATCCTTGGCGACCAGCCCCTTCTCCACGAGAAAATCGACATCTGAGGCTTGATTCATCGTCACCACATCGGCTTCCAGACCGTCCGCCACGGCACGCACCTGTTTGCTCGAGCCGCCGTGCGACTGCTTGAGTTC
>CAYUYI010000589.1:0-1432 GCA_964448995.1 uncultured Propionivibrio sp.
AGTTCAGCAAACAATCTCACAGCACGGGATTTTTCTGAGCTGCCTATCCGGCAGTTGAATCGCCCCGGCTTTAGTAGACACTTTCGAGCCGGTTGAAATACTGCTTTTCGTACTGTACCGGAGAAACGTCGTTCGCATAACCATGGCGACGTTTCGAGTTATAAAACATTTCGATGTAGTCAAAGATATCCCGACGAGCCTCTTCGCGATCGACATAGATTTTTCGGCGAATGCGCTCCCGCTTGAGCAATTGAAAGAAGCTCTCTGCCACGGCATTGTCGTAGCAGTTGCCCCGCCGGCTCATGCTGGCAACCAGGTTGTGCGCCTTCAGGAAGGACTGCCATTCGTGGCTGCTGAACTGGCTGCCCTGATCGGAATGAATCGTCACCGCCGACTTGGGTTGCCGGCGCCACACCGCCATCAACAAGGCGTTGAGCGCCAGATCCGTTTCCATGCGCGACTGCATCGACCAGCCAACAACTTGTCGCGAGAAGAGGTCGAGCACCACAGCAAGATAAAGCCAGCCTTCATGCGTCCGGATATATGTGATGTCGGTGACCCAGACCTGGTTGGGCGCTTGAACATCGAATTGCTGCTCCAGACGATTCGGAGCGATAACCGCCGGTTTGCCGTAGTGGCCTTTACGACGGCGGTAGCCAGTCTGCGAACGCAACCCTTCCGTACGCATCAGTCGATAGACGTGGTGCTTGCCGCAACGCTCGCCCAGATCGCGCAAGTCCGTCGTGATCTTGCGATAGCCATACACGCCACCGCTTTCCAGCCACGATTGCTTGATCAAACCGATCAGCCGTTGGTCGTTCTTGCCCCGCTCGGATAACGGTTCGGCTCGCCAGGCGTAATAGCCACTGGGATGCACATCCATCATCTGACACAGCCGCCGCACCGAATGACACTCCTCTTCGCGTTTGATGAAGGCGTACCTTACCGGGACTCCTTGGCAAAGTACGCTGCGGCCTTTTTTAGAATGTCGCGCTCCTCGCTGACACGCTTCAATTCGGCCTTCAGGCGCCGAATCTCCGCTGATTGGTTCTGCTGCTCCTGTCGCACTTCGGCCGGCTGACCATAGCTCTTCAGCCATTGATACAGGCTGTGCTGCGAAACACCGAGCCGTCCTGCAACTTCTGCGACGGGATAACCTCGTTCCGTGACCTGCTTGATCGCCTCGACCTTAAATTCTTCCGTGTAACGCTTGCTGCTCATAACACCTCCTTGTGCCTCAAGTTTAAGGCTCAAAGGTGTCTACAGGTTCCGGGGCGATTCAGGATGCGGCCACGACCAGCCGGTCGCTGGCTCTCTGTCGCTTCCATTCCTTGGGCCGGTCTACTCCAAAAGCTGCCGGATGATTTACGGAAGCAGTTCGGCCACTGCTGCCGTTGGGGTAGGTGACCGTCAACGGCAGTAACCCGACGGT
>CAYUYI010000590.1:0-1426 GCA_964448995.1 uncultured Propionivibrio sp.
CTAAATTTTGATGGGCAGCTTACGGGCAGGATTGCGAACTCACCCTACCGGCCACAACCGGACTGCCAGATTGTTTGGGGTGCGGCTATTCAACGGGCCGCTCTACTCTGAAAGCTGCCTGATTGACAATTCGTGTTTCTCGGCCTTATGTGGAGCTCCGCATAAGGCCGATTATGTAGACCGCACGATTATGAGGAATGATGTCTGTGGATACGCGCCAAACGCCGATATGCCGGGGATGACGCGTATTTCTGACTCCACATAATCAAAGGGTCTTCAGGAAGTTGAGCAAAGAGTCTGGCGCACGATAGCGCTGAATTTTTGCGTCGGGTTCGTGAAGTTTGGCCAATGCACGTTCCTTCATTGCCAGATCAGCCTCGACGTAGTGATGCGTGGTCACCGGACTCTCATGTCCGAGCCAGAGGGCAATGACGCTGATGTCGACGCCTGCCTGCAACAGATGCATGGCCGTTGTATGGCGGAGCGTATGTGGCGAGACGCGCCGTTGCGTCAGGTGTGGATGTTGCACCGCAGCTGCACTCACTGCCAGCGACAGTCGTTTTGCCACGTTGGAACGTGTCATCCCTTTCCCATCGCGATTCGGCAGCAATGGCGAGGCGCTCTCGAATTGCGGATTCACATGCAACCAAGCACGAAGGACCTTCACGGTAGACCGCCACAGCGGTACGCTGCGCTGCTTGCGCCCCTTGCCGTGCAGATGGACACAAGCGGCGCTGGTGTCGAGTACTACATCGCCGACCTTGATCCCGATGATTTCTGATACGCGTGCGCCGGTGTTGTACATCAGTAGGAACAAAGCATGATCACGCTGGCTCAGCCACGAGCCCCCCGGTTCGCCGAGTATCGCCAGCACCTCCTCACGGGTCAGGTAGCCGAACATCGGACGCTCGAAACGCTTGACCGGAACCCCCAAGGCACGCTCGATCACCTGGAGCGATGCCACATCCCGGTGGCCGGCGAACTTGAGAAACGACCGCAGCGCAGCCAAACGGGCATTGCGGCTACGCACGGAATTGTGACGCTGTCGTTCAAGATGATCGAGGAAGGCCATGATCAATTCCGGGGTAACGTCAGCCAGCGACATCGCGGCTGGCGCCTTGCCCAATCGTTTCTCGGCAAACCCAAGGAACAACACGAATCCGTCGCGATAGGCGGCAATGGTCTGCGGACTGAGCGCGCGCTGCTGGGTCAGGTACTCACCGAAGTAGGCTTGCACCAGGGCAGGAAACGACGGTGGTAGTTTGGGTCGCTTACTCATCGCCGTCTCCCGCGAGATCGGCGAAGCGCTCGAACTTGCCGCCGGCCAGGGCCATCAGTTCTGGAACGGCGGTGAGATACCAATAGGTGTAAAAGATCTCGGCATGGCCCATGTAGGTCGATAGCGCGAGCATCATCTGATCGATGT
>CAYUYI010000591.1:0-1425 GCA_964448995.1 uncultured Propionivibrio sp.
GCTGCGTCAAACCTCGGGTCCGGTGCTCGAGCGTGCCGGCGATCTGGCCGCGATCCTTACCAATCTCGAACCGCATGACGTGTTGTTCATTGACGAAATCCACCGCCTGAGCCCGGTCGTCGAGGAAATTCTGTATCCGGCGCTCGAAGACTTTCAGATCGACATCATGATTGGCGAAGGCCCTGCGGCACGTTCGGTCAAGCTCGATCTGCCGCCGTTCACGCTGGTCGGCGCCACGACCCGCGCCGGCATGCTGACCAATCCGCTGCGAGACCGCTTCGGCATTGTCTCCCGTCTGGAGTTCTACACGCCGGAGGAGTTGACGCATATCGTCACGCGCTCGGCTCAGTTGCTGGGCGTGCCGGCCGAGCATGGCGGGGCGCTTGAAATCGCTCGCCGTTCCCGTGGTACGCCGCGGATCGCCAATCGTCTGCTGCGCCGCGTGCGTGACTTCGCTGAGGTCAAGGCGGATGGGCATATCACGCGCGAGGTGGCCGATCTGGCGTTGTCGATGTTGGACGTCGATCACGGTGGGCTGGACGTCATGGATCGCAAGTTGCTCTCGGCCGTCATCGACAAATTCGGCGGCGGTCCGGTTGGCGTTGATAATCTCGCGGCAGCGATCGGTGAAGCGCGCGATACCATCGAGGATGTGCTCGAGCCCTACCTGATCCAGCAGGGGTTTCTGCAGCGCACGCCGCGCGGGCGGATCGCCACGGCATCGATCTACCGGCACCTCGGCCTCGACGTGCCTTCGGTCGGCGGGCAGAGCGAATTGTGGCGCGCTCAGTAGGGTGGCTATCCGAACGTCTTTGTCACAAAAACTTACATCCGCGGTGGTCGCAGCACATTAAAATTGCCCCATGAAGCACGCACAAACAGCGAATGCCTTTACCTTCCCGGTTCGCATCTACTACGAAGATACCGATGCCGGCGGTGTCGTGTATTACGCCAATTACCTTAAATTCCTCGAACGTTGCCGCACCGAGTGGTTGCGTGGCATGGGTTACGAGCAGGCAGTGTTGCTGCGCGATTCCGGCATTGTTTTTGTCGTGCGCAGTGTGACCATCGACTATCTCAAGCCTGCCCGGCTTGATGATCTGCTGATGGTCAGTCTCGAAGTCGAGCGGGTGACCCGTTCGCAGATCTTCTTCACCCAACACATCCGGCGAACCAATTCTGACGCGGCAAGTGGTTGGGACGAGTTGGTCAGCGCCCGCGTCCAGATCGTCTGTGTCAATGCGGCACAGATGAAGATCGTTTCTATCCCCTCCGTATTGCGTACTCAACTGGAAGTCATCCAATGAACGTCTCGCAAGATCTTTCGATCCTTCACCTCATCCTCAACGCCAGTGCGGTCGTGCAGTTCGTCATGGCGATCCTCGCCAGTGTCTCCTTCATGTCCTGGTACTACATTTTCAACAA
>CAYUYI010000592.1:0-1425 GCA_964448995.1 uncultured Propionivibrio sp.
CCTGCCCGTCACTTCCACACCGGCGCCCAACTACCCTTTCAGCAACTCCACTGGGGCAACGACGTTTACACCGCGACGGCTGAGTTCTTCGATCGCCCGATCAGGATCCGTAAAGCGAATGATGACGATCGCGCGCTGCCCGACGGCCATGCTGAAGGCGTACATGTATTCGATGTTGAGCCCGGCCTCGTCGGCTTTGGCCAGAATGGTCGCCAAACCGCCGGCATCGTCCGGTATTTCGACGGCCACCACTTCGGTCAGCTTGGCAATGTAGCCGGCCGCTTCCAGCGCAGCCTTGCCCGCTGCCGGGTCGGCGACGATCAGGCGCAGGATGCCGAATTCGGCGGTATCGGCCAGCGACAGCGTGTGGAGGTTAACACCCTTGGCGGCTAACGCGGCACACGCCGAATGCAGCCGGCCGGGGCGGTTTTCGATGAAGCTGGAAATCTGGATAACTTTCATGAGTTGGTGCTCCGTCCGTTGAAGCGTTCAGTCTTTGCGCTCATCCCACACGCGCTTGGCCTTGCCTTCGCTGCGCGGGATGCTGTGGGGTTCGACGAGCCGCACGCCGGCACGGATGCCGGTAATGCGCTCGATGGAATGCGAGAGACGCTTGTGCAGGTTTTCCATGACGCTGACCTGATCACTAAACACCTCGGCGCCAACCTCGACCTGGACGCCCATCTGGTCGAGCCCATGCTCGCGCGAGAGCACGATTCGGTAATGCGGCAGCACGCCCTCAACCGAGAGCAGCGCCGTCTCGATCTGCGACGGGAAGACGTTGACGCCGCGAATGATGAACATGTCGTCGCTGCGCCGGCCGACGCGCGCGATCCGGCGCACGGTGCGCCCGCAACTACACGGTTCGGTGATGATGTGGGTGATGTCGCGCGTGCGGTAGCGGATCATCGGCATCGCGCGCTTGGAAAGCGTGGTCAGCACCAGTTCGCCTTCCTCACCGTCGGGCAGCACCTTGCAGGTTTCCGGATCGATGATTTCGGGGTAGAAATGGTCTTCGAAAATGTGCAGTCCTGCCTGCGCCGAACACTCGCTGCCGACGCCCGGGCCGATGATTTCGGAAAGCCCGTAGATGTCGAAGGCTTTGATCCCGCTATCCTTCTCGATCCGTTCGCGCATCGCCTGCGACCACGGTTCCGCGCCGAAGATACCCGCTCGCAGTGGCAGTTCGCGCAGATTGACGCCCAGTTCACCCGCCCTTTCGATCAGGTGCAGGAAGTAGCTCGGCGTGCAGCAGATGGCGGTGACGCCGAAGTCGCGCATGAGCATGATCTGCCGGTCGGTGTTGCCGCCCGAAGTCGGTACCACGGTCGCGCCAATCGCTTCCAAGCCATAGTGGGCGCCCAGCCCGCCGGTAAACAAGCCGTAACCGTAGGCGTTCTGCACAATATCGCCGCGATGGATGCC
>CAYUYI010000593.1:0-1422 GCA_964448995.1 uncultured Propionivibrio sp.
ACCGTTTGGGCAATAGCGATACTGGTTTAATCAACCTACCCGCCCCGCGCGACAATGGGCTGCTGCCGGTTCGATAGACACCGACTTAAGCTTTCATAGCTTCCTCGAACTGTACCGGACTTAGGTACCCCAATGTTGAATGCCGTCGAGTTGGGTTGTAAAACCGTTCGATGTAATCAAAGACATCAGAACGTGCATCGGCCCGAGTTCGATACACCTTGCGCGCTGTTCTCTCGGTTTTCAACGAGCTGAAGAAACTCTCCATTGCCGAGTTGTCCCAGACTTCACCCGCACGGCTCATGCTGCAAGTGATGCCCTGTTCCTTGAGCAACTCTTGGAAATGCTCGCTCGTGTATTGGCTCCCTTGGTCCGAGTGATGGAGCAGTGCCACGGGTTTTCCCCGGCGCCACACCGCCATCATGAGTGCGTCAGCGACCAACTGCGACGTCATACTTTCCTGCATGGACCAGCCCACTGCGCGACGTGAGAACAAATCCAGCACCACGGCAACATACAACCAGCCCTCGGCTGTCCAGATATAGGTGAAATCAGCCACCCACTTCTGGTTCGGCAAATCAGCCTGGAACTGGCGATCCAATAAATTGCCAGCAATCGCACCGCGTTCTCCTCGATCCTTGGGCAGGCCACGACGACGAGGGCGAGCACGCAAGGCTTGTTGGCGCATCAGGCGTTCAATACGATGCAAGCCACAGCGTTGCCCCTCTGACAGCACATCGCGCCAGACGCGTCGCGCACCATACGTCCGGTCGCTTCCGATAAAACTTTGACGCACCAAAGCGCTGATGGCCTCATCCACCAGACTGCGTTGGCTTCTGGGCCTGCTCAGCCAAGCATAGAACCCGCTACGCGAGACACCGAGCGCCTCACAGATCAATCCTACCGGCCAGACCCCTCGGTGCTTCGCCACAAAGCCAAATTTCACATCGACTCCTTGGCGAAGTAGGCCGCGGCTTTTTTCAGGATGTCACGCTCCATCTTGAGCTTGGACACTTCTTTGCGCAGCCGCTCGATCTCCGCCTGTTCAGGCTTCATCACACCGTTGCCAGGAAACGCCTGTTGTGGATCTGTGGTCTGCTCACGTACCCATCGACGAAGAACCGTCTCACCCAGATCCAGATCCCGAGCCGCCTGGCTAATCGAAACACCGCGTTCAGCGACCAGCTTTACCGCTTCCAACTTGAACTCACGACTGAATTGCCGTCTCGTCCGCATAAACCACCTCCAGTTTCATCTTCACACCTTAACAAAGTGTCCATGAAACCGGCAGCAGCCCACTTCTCAAGAAATACGAAACGCTCGCTTTCACTGCAGAAGATAAAAAGATGTTGGAAACCGAAGTCGGCCTCATCAAGAAATACGGTGACCTCATGGCAGTGCGAGTTATCGCGTTGTCCAAGCAGA
>CAYUYI010000594.1:0-1404 GCA_964448995.1 uncultured Propionivibrio sp.
GCCCCTCCATCAACAAAATTGATTTCCTGGCCGGGCTTCAGGCTGACATACGCCTTTTTCCAGTTCTTACGCGAGCCCATATGGCGACCAGAGCGCTTCTGCTTACCCTTAACGTTGGCGATCTGAACCGATTCCACTTCCACCTTGAACAACAGTTCAACGGCAGCCTTGACTTCGGGCTTCGTGGCGTCGGAAACGACGCGGAAAATCACCTGTTCGTTCTTGTCAGCAACGTACGTCGCCTTTTCGGAGATCTGCGGCGCAAGCAACACTTGCATCAAACGTTGTTGATTCATCCCAGGATCTCCTCAAACTTGGCGACGGCACTCTTGGTCATCAGCACCTTCGGGAAGCGGATCAGCGAAACCGGGTCGGCCTCATTCACTTCCAGCACGAGCACGTTTGGCAGATTACGCGAGGCCAGATAGACGTTTTCGTCAAGATTTTCGGTGATCACCAGAACCGAGTCATAGCCCATCCCCTTAATCTTCTGGGCGAAGAGCTTGGTCTTGGGCGCCTCGACGGCGAGATCATCAACTACCGCCAGCCGATCTTCACGAACGAGTTGCGACAAAATAGAGGCCATGCCGGCGCGATACATTTTCTTGTTCAGCTTCTGGCTGAAGTTTTCGTCGGGTGAATTCGGAAAAATCCGACCGCCCCCACGCCACAGCGGCGAAGACGACATACCGGCACGCGCACGACCCGTTCCTTTTTGACGGAAGGGCTTGGCCGTGGTGTGAGACACCTGCGCACGGTCCTTCTGGGCGCGATTGCCGCTGCGCGCGTTAGCCTGATAAGCAACGACCACTTGATGGATCAGCGACTCGTTGTACTCGCGACCGAACAGCACGTCGGAAGCCTGCAGGCGGCTAGCTTCCTGTCCTTGTTCATTAATGAGCTTCAGTTCCATTATGCCCCCGCCTTGACTGCAGGACGCACGACCAGATCCGACCCTTTCGAGCCGGGCACGGCGCCCTTGACCAACAACAGCTGACGTTCGACATCAACCCGAATGACCTCAAGGTTCTGCTGGGTGCGCTTGACATCGCCCAAATGGCCGGCCATACGCTTACCGGGGAATACCCGGCCCGGATCCTGGTTCATACCGATGGAACCCGGCGCGTTGTGCGACACGGAGTTACCGTGCGTCGCGCGTTGCGAACTGAAGTGGTGGCGCTTGATGCCGCCCTGAAAGCCCTTGCCGATCGACTGACCGGTCACATCGACTTTTTGGCCAACGGCAAAAATGCTCACGCTGATCTGATCACCAGGCTTCAGGGTGGAAAGTTCGGCGGCGCTGACCGCGAATTCTTTGAGCAGATTACCTGCCTCCACCCCTGCCTTGGCGAGGTGACCCGCCAGGGGCTTAGTAACACGAGAGGGACGACGCTTGCCAAATGC
>CAYUYI010000595.1:0-1404 GCA_964448995.1 uncultured Propionivibrio sp.
TGACTTTTTTGACGCGCTTGGCAGCAATCAAAATGCCAATGCCGGAATCCGGCGTAGCCGTGTCGTTGCCAATGATCGTCAGGTGTTTGGCGCCCGATTCAAGAATCTCCCGAACAATGCCCTTCGGTGTGCCAACCGACAGAAAGCCGCCAAACATCAGGGTCATACCGTCTTTGAATCGCGGCCGCAATTGCGCATGCGTCATCCGCTTGAGGGGTGGGCTCATGGTGTACTCCGCTCCTTGTGGTGTCATTATTGCGAGGAGCGAATGCAGAATACGTGCCTGAGCACGCGAGCCCCGTCACTACGGGGGTTTTCGTGGTCAGACTAACGCGGAAAGTCGGAAACTTACGTCGCGCTGCGCAATTTCATTCACAGCACGCATCACTTTCTGCGCACCCGTCGTCAAGATCGAGTTCATGCAGTTTATAAAGCAACGCGCGGCGGCTGATACCAAGCTCGTTGGCGGTACGCGAACGATTGGCCTGGTTGCGCTCGAGCGCCTGTGTGATGACGCGCGCTTCGAAACTGCGAACCTGCTCCTTGAGCGTCTTGAGCCCGGCTTCGCCGCCCCCGGAGGCTTGGCGTATGGCCTGCACGAGCGAAAGCGGGAGATCCTCGGCAAAGATCATGTTGCCCGAACTCATCACCACCGCCCGCTCGACCGCATTGGAGAGTTCACGCACATTACCCGGCCAAGCGTAGCGCTGCATCACCGCCAGCGCATGGTCATCGAAATCGTCGATTTCACGCCCATGCTCGGCGGTGAATTTGCGCAGGAAATGCGCCGCCAGCAACGGGATGTCGGCTGGCCGCTGCCGTAGTGGCGGCACGGACAGACTGACCACGTTGAGCCGATAGAAGAGGTCCTGACGGAACGTGCCGGCGGTCACCATTTCCTCCAGATTGCGGTTGGTGGCCGCGACCAGGCGCACATCGACCTTCAATGTCTTTTCGCCGCCGACACGCTCGAACTCGCGGTCCTGAATCACGCGCAGCAGTTTGACCTGCAAAGCCAGCGGCAATTCACCGATCTCGTCGAGGAACAAGGTGCCGCCGTCCGCATGTTCGAAACGCCCGGTACGGCGCGTCACCGCGCCGGTGAAGGCGCCCTTTTCATGGCCGAAAAATTCGCTTTCCAGCAGGCCTTCCGGGATGGCACCGCAATTGACCTTGACGAAAGGATGCTGCGCACGCGGACTGTTATAGTGCAGCGAAGCCGCGAGCAATTCCTTGCCGACACCGCTTTCGCCGTGAATGACCACTGAGGCATTGCTCGAAGCGATGCGAGCAACCGATTCGCACAGTGACTGCATCGCCGGATCGGAGGAGATGATGCGGTCAAAACGCTAGGTTTCGGATAATTCATGCTGCAGGCTACGGATCTCCCGCCGCATCTCGCGC
>CAYUYI010000596.1:0-1399 GCA_964448995.1 uncultured Propionivibrio sp.
ACACGCTGCTGGCCAGCATCATCCGGTTAGTGGCAGAGGCGCAGGGATCGAAAGCACCGGTGCAACGCCTCGCCGACCGGATTTCGGCGATCTTCGTGCCGGTGGTCTGCGGCATCGCGGCGCTGACGTTCATCTATTGGTGGGTGCATGGCGGCGTGTTCAGCGTGGCGCTGGTCAATGCCGTCGCTGTGCTGGTCATTGCCTGCCCGTGCGCGCTCGGGTTGGCCACGCCGACGGCGATCATGGTCGGTACCGGGCAGGGCGCCCGTTCGGGCATCCTGGTGAAGAACGCCGTGGCGCTGGAGCATGCGGAAAAGGTTCAGGTGCTGGCGGTCGACAAGACCGGCACGCTGACGCGCGGCGAGCCGGAGGTGACCGATGTGGTTACGCTGGGCATGAATGAGGATGAGGCGCTGCGTCTGGCCGCCGGGTTGGAACAAGGCTCCGAGCACCCGTTGGCCAAGGCGGTGCTGAAACGGGCGCAGGCAGCAGGATTGGCACTTCCTGCCGTGGCCGAGTTCTCGGCGACGCCAGGGTTCGGCGTCGATGCCTTGATCGAGGGGCGCCACCTGCGGCTGGGCGCGCCGCAGTGGTTTTCCGGTGTCATGTTGCCTGACGAACAGCTCGCAGCGCTGCAAGGCGCCGGCAAGACCGTGGTGGTTCTGGCGGAAGGCGACAAGGCGCTGGCCCTGCTGGCCATTGCCGATCCGCTGCGCGAAACATCGCGCGACGCCGTGGCGCGGCTCAAGGCGCTCGGCGTCCATGTGGTGATGCTGACCGGCGACAACGAACGAACGGCGGCGGCGATTGCCGCGCAGGTGGGTATCGAGGATTTCCGCGCCGGCATCTCACCGGCCGACAAGTCGCATGCCGTCGAGGCGCTGAAAAAGGAGGGGCGTGTGGTGGCGATGGTTGGCGACGGCATCAACGACGCCCCGGCGCTGGCAGCCGCCGACGTCAGCTTCGCCATGGGCGCCGGATCGGATGCGGCGATCGAGGTTGCCGATGTGACGCTCGTGCGTAGCGATCTGCATGGCGTGGGCGATGCCATCCGCCTCTCGCGTGCGACGCTGGGCAAAATCCGGCAAAATCTCTTCTTTGCGTTCATCTACAACGTGCTTGGCATCCCGCTCGCGGCGATGGGTATGCTCAATCCGGTGGTCGCCGGTGCGGCGATGGCGTTGAGCTCGGTCTCGGTCGTCTCGAATTCGCTGTTGCTCAAGCGCTGGCATGCTGGCAAATCCTAGAGAAGGAATGAAAATGGCGACAAAACAGGCGGTCATCGGCGTCGGCGGCATGAGCTGCCAGGGCTGCGTGAAGAATGTAACCGGTGTGCTGCAGGCGCTACCCGGCGTCGAGCAGGTCGAGGTGTCGCTGGAAAAGGCGCAGGCGACGATCG
>CAYUYI010000597.1:0-1391 GCA_964448995.1 uncultured Propionivibrio sp.
ATGACCGATCACGGCATGCAGCTCAACGAAATCGCGCCGGCTGAACTGGCGCGCATGCGCGACGCCGTCAAGCCGGTGACCGACAAGTACGCGGCGCAGCTCGATCCGGCGCTGGTCAAGGCGTTCCAGGCGGAACTCGAGCGCACCAAGAACCTGAAATAAGCGCTGCAACCCCGGCGGTCCCGCGCCCTATCCGGCACGGGACCGTTCTGTCATGCATTGTCCCGGACCCGTCTGCCGGAAGGATGCCGCACTCCAGTCCCGTCTGTTCTGGGAGCCCTCATGAAATCCTTTGAAAAACTTCTGACGCAGGCGATGAATACCGTCATCGTCGTGGCCTTGGCCCTGATGGTGGTCATGGTATTCGGCAACGTCGTGCTGCGCTACGTCTTCAACTCCGGCATCACCGCCTCCGAGGAGCTATCCCGCTTCTGTTTCCTGTGGCTGATTTTCGTCGGCTCGGTACTGGCGATGAAGGAACGCGCCCATCTCGGCGTCGACACCCTGATTTCCCGTTTGCCGCGCAGCGGCAAAATCCTGTTTGTTCTGGTGAGCAACGCGCTGATGTTGTGGGTGTGTTATCTCTTCTTCATCGGCAGCCTCAACCAGACAATTGTCGGCTGGGGGACCTTGAAGCCGGCCACTGGCATACCGATGGCATTCCATTACGCGACCGGGCTGGTCATGAGCGTCGGTATCGGCACCATCCTCATCGGCAACACCTGGCGCGTCCTGAGCGGCAAGGCCAGCGACGCGGAACTGATCCAGATCGTCGAGTCCGAAGAAGTCGAAACCGGCGAGGCTGCGGGGCAGGAGCTCGCACACGAAGCCAAGGCGAATGCCGAGGCCAATCCCCGGCGCTAAGGAGAAAACACCCATGGTCGTAACCATTTTTCTGGGATCACTGCTCGGCGCCATGGCGCTTGGCATGCCAATCGCCTTCGCGCTGATGGTCTGCGGCATCGCGCTGATGCTGCACATGAACATGTTCGACGCGCAACTGATCGCGCAGAACACCATCGACGGCGCCGACAACTTCGTGCTGATGGCCGTCCCGTTCTTCATGCTTGCCGGCGAATTCATGAACGCCGGCGGTCTGTCGCGCCGCATCGTCAATCTGGCGATGGCACTGGTCGGACACATCCGCGGCGGCCTCGGCTACGTCGCCGTCATGGCCGCCATCATCATGGCCAGCCTGTCGGGTTCGGCAGCGGCCGATACCGCCGCACTCGGCGTCCTGCTGATTCCGATGATGAAACAGGCGGGCTACAGCGTGCCGCGCTCGGCCGGATTGATCGCTGCCGGCGGCATCATTGCCCCGGTGATTCCGCCGAGCATCGCCTTCGTGATGTTCGGCGTCATCGCCCAGGTATCGATCACCAAACTGTTCA
>CAYUYI010000598.1:0-1390 GCA_964448995.1 uncultured Propionivibrio sp.
ACAGGGTTACAACAGGCATTCACTACACGTAACGCATCCACAAGGGTGCCGGTAGGGGAGGAAATCGATGGCGCACCAGATTCGCTGGGGCATTCTCGGTTGCGCGAGGATCGCCCGCATGCAGGTCGTTCCGGCCATGCAACGCTGCGCTAACGCGCAGTTGCAGGCGGTGGCGTCACGCGACCCGGCCAAGCTCGCCGAATTCCACGCCTTGTTCGGTCAATTCACCGCCCACGCAACTTACGAGGCATTGCTTGAAGACCCTCAAGTAGACGCGATCTACGTCCCACTCCCCAATTCAATGCACTGCGAGTGGGCCATCAAGGCCATGCGCCACGGCAAGCACGTACTCTGCGAAAAGCCGTTGGCCCTCAGCGCTGGCGAGGCCGAGCGTATGGCAGCAACCGCGAGCGAGTGCGGCGTGCTGCTCATGGAAGCCTTCATGTATCGCTATACCGACCGCACGAAAAAAATCCGTGCAGTGCTCGACAGCGGCGTCCTTGGGGAAATCCGCAGCATCAACTCGACGTTCCGATTTTTCCTCGATCGCGAAAATACGATCAAGGAGAATCCGGAACTTGGCGGCGGCGCACTGTATGACGTCGGCTGCTATCCACTGAACCTCATTGGCCTGATCGCACAGGACGAACCGGTTTCGATTGCCGTCGCCAACGAATCGACCCGCGGCGTCGACGTCAATCTGTCGGCCCTGCTGCGTTATCCGAGCGGCCTCATCGCTTCGCTGCACTGCGGCTTCAACGCTTTCGGGCGAATGCATACCGAAATCACCGGCACACATGGGCTGCTGCTGGCCCCGGACACTTTCCTCAATGACGCCGGACGACTGGAGCTGTTCACCACCAGCCGCGGCGCCGAATCGATCGAAGTCATCGAATCCGATCGCTATGCCAGTGAAATAGAAGATTTCTCTGCCGCAATTCTCGAAAACCGTGCTCCCGCGCTGAGCCTTGAAGAGTCCATCAGAAACATGCGTGTCATGGAACGTCTTTTAAATCAGCGCAATACCTAAATTCATGCAAGAATGAGGAATGCACAGAACGACGAAATTGGTCAGGTATCTAAATATGCCTTGAACCCCCAAGGCCCATGGAGTATATTGCCCGCAAGGCAGAAATTGGGGCGTGTTTTACTTCTGCCGGGTTGCATCTGCCTACATAACTTTCTATAACTTTTTATAACAGTTTTCTGGTCGCAATAACGTTAATTCCTATCGAGGAGGAAATTATGCATCTCAAGAAACTGCTGGGCGTCGTTCTGGCATCGGCCTTCGCTATGACTGCGGTCCAAGCCCGCGATTTTCGTTCGGCGGACGTACACCCGCTCGACTACCCGACCGTCATGACGGTCAAGAAGATCGGCGAAATCGTCA
>CAYUYI010000599.1:0-1389 GCA_964448995.1 uncultured Propionivibrio sp.
GATATTGACCCGCCTTCATCACCGCCTGTTTGGCGATGCGATAGACGTTCTTGCGGCGACCGCGGTAACCCTTGGCTTGAGCAAGAACTTTTTTGTGACGCGCGTGCGCCGTTACTCCACGTTTGACTCGGGGCATCTTTCTTCCTCCTTACGCGTAGGGCAGCATGGCGTGAACCATGGCCTTATCGGAGTCATGCACTCCGGTCATACCACGCAACTGGCGCTTGCCCTTGGTGGTTTTCTTGGTCAGGATGTGGCGCTTGAACGCCTGGCCGCGCTTGATGCGGCCGCTCGAGCTGACCTTGAAGCGCTTTTTCGCGCCGCTCTTGGTCTTCATCTTGGGCATTGAATGCTCCTTTTATATGCATGGCGGCAGGTGTCTCCCGGCGGGAGTGCTTGGTGACCTGATGCCACTTGGGGTGCTACAACTACTTGCTACGGGTACTACAAACTACTTTTTCTTCACTGGCGCCAGAATCATCACCATCTGGCGGCCTTCCATCTTCGGCATCTGCTCGACGATTGCATAATCCTGAAGATCAATCTTGATGCGCTCGATCTGACGCATACCAATTTCCTGGTGTGCCATCTCGCGTCCGCGGAAGCGCAACGTCACCTTGACCTTGTCTTCTTCTTGCAGGAAGCGCGTCATGTTGCGCAGCTTGATCTGGTAATCGTTTTCGTCCGTTCCCGGGCGAAGCTTGATTTCCTTGACCTGTATCTGTTTCTGCTTGAGCTTCTGCTCGTGCTGACGCTTCTGCTCCTGATACTTGAATTTGCCGAAATCCATGATCCGGCAAACTGGCGGCTGCGCCATCGGGGCAATTTCCACCAGATCAACGCCTGCTTCTTCGGCCAGGAACAACGCTTGCCGGACGCTCATGATGCCAAGCGCCTCACCTTCTACGCCGACCAGGCGAATCTCAGGTGCGTTGATTTCTTCGTTGATGCGTTGCGACTTTTGCAGTGCGATGGCTTAGCTCCTTGTTCTGAAAAAATTAAGCCGTGCCACTTCGCGCCGCGACTTCGTTCTGAAGCCGCTCGATCAGTGTCTCAAGCTTCATTTGCCCGAGATCCTGACCGCCGCGTGTACGCACGGCAACCATATTTGCTGCCATTTCCTTGTCGCCAACGACAAGCTGGTAAGGCAGCTTGTTCAAGCTATGTTCGCGTATTTTATAGGTAATTTTCTCGTTACGCAAATCGGCTTCGGCCCGGAAACCTGCCTCGCGTAGCGTTTTCGCAACATTTTCGGCGTATCCGGACTGGTTTTCCGAGATGTTCAGCACCACGGCCTGAACCGGCGAGAGCCAGAGCGGCAGAGCGCCCGACCAGTTTTCGATGAGGATGCCGATGAAGCGTTCGAGCGAACCGAGGATGGCGCGGTGC
>CAYUYI010000600.1:0-1387 GCA_964448995.1 uncultured Propionivibrio sp.
GGCATCGGCCTCTCGGCCTTCATCGGCCAGCATTACATCAGCTACAGCCTACCGGGCCTCAAGCCGATCGCCATTCCGCTACTTTCCGACATCCCGCTACTCGGCCCCATCCTCTTCAAGCAGGACGCGGTCGTCTATCTGTCGCTCCTGGCTTTCGCCGGCATTGCGTGGACGCTATCGAAAACCCGGCTCGGCCTGCTCTTGAAAGCCATCGGCGAATCGCCCGAGGCGGCGCATGCCATCGGCTACCCGGTCATCCGCATCCGTTTTGGTGCCGTCGCTTTCGGCGGCGCCATGGCCGGCATTGCCGGTGCCTATCTCTCGACCGTCTACACGCCGCTCTGGGTGCAGAACATGAGCGCCGGACGCGGCTGGATCGCCGTTGCGCTGGTCGTCTTTGCCTCGTGGAAACCGGCGCGGCTGATGCTCGGCGCCTACCTCTTCGGTGCCGTGACGATCCTGCAGTTCCACGCTCAGGGCATCGGCATCATGGTGCCCGTCCAGTTCCTCGCCGCCCTGCCCTATGTCGCAACGATTGTCGTGCTGGTGATCATTTCGCGCGACCGCCGCGTCCTGCAGAACAACCTGCCCGCCTCGCTCGGCAAGCCCTTCCTGCCCTAAATACAATGCCGACACTGCTGCTGAAGAACGCCGACGTCCTCGTCACCATGGATGCCGAACGCCGGGAAATCCCCGACGGCGGCGTCTTCATCCGCGATGGCGTCGTCGAGGCCGTTGGCCCGACCGGCTCACTGCCACCAACCGCCGACGAAATCGTCTCGCTGGCCGGTTGCGTCGCCCTGCCGGGCCTCGTCAACACCCACCACCACATGTACCAGAGCCTGACGCGGGCGATTCCCGGCGCGCAGGACGCCGAACTGTTCACCTGGCTGCGCACGCTCTATCCGATCTGGGCCGGCATCACCCCGGAGATGATCCGCATCTCGACCCTGACGGCGATGGCCGAGTTGATCCTCTCCGGCTGCACGACATCCAGCGACCACCTCTACCTCTACCCCAACGGTTCCCGCCTCGATGACTCGATCGAAGCCGCCGCGACCATCGGCATGCGTTTCCATGCCGCCCGCGGCAGCATGAGCGTCGGCGAAAGCCAAGGCGGCCTGCCGCCCGACCGCCTGGTCGAAAACGAGGAAAGCATTCTCAAGGACACGCAGCGCCTGATCGAAACCTGGCACGACCCGGCGCGCCACGCCATGCGCCGCATTGTCGTCGCCCCCTGTTCGCCGTTCTCGGTGAGCCGCGATCTGATGCGTCAAGCGGCAGAACAGGCGCGTGCTTGCAAGGTGTCGCTGCACACGCACCTCGCCGAAAACGACAACGACATCGCCTACAGCCGCGAGAAATTCGGCATGACGCCGGCCGAATA
>CAYUYI010000601.1:0-1386 GCA_964448995.1 uncultured Propionivibrio sp.
GACGAACAGCTTTTCCCGGCGCTTACGCTCGAAGCCGCCGCGCACCAGAATTTCCCGCAACCGAATGTCGTACTGGTGCAGCGCAAGGACAGTGTCGCCATGCCGAGCTTCGGCCTCGATGATCTCGAATATATCCAGCGCAGCCCGGAAAAAGGTCTCATCACCAAACAGGAAGCGCGCGCCTTGTCGCTCGCCAAGCTGCGCATTCGCCCCGACGCCACCGTCTGGGACATCGGCGCCGGCGCCGGTTCGATCGGCCTCGAAGCCGCCCGCCTCGCGCCGAACGGCCATGTCTGGGCGATCGAAAAGAATGCCGGCGACGCCGCCAACGCGCGTGCCAACGCCGCCCGCTTCCGCATCAGCAACTACACGCTGACCGATGGCAAGGCGCCCGAACATCTCGACACCTGGCCGGCGCCGGATGCCGTTTTCATCGGCGGCTCGGGCGGCGAACTCGGCGAACTGATCAAGCTGATTCTCTCGCGCCTCAAGCCCGAAGGCCGATTCGTGATGAATTTCGTCACACTGGAAAACCTGGCAACGGCGACGTCTGTGCTGAACGAGTTCAGCACGAGTCATGGCACCAGCTGGGATGTCGTCCAGCTGCAAGCCAGCCGCAGCCAGCCGATTCTCGACATGCACCGCATGGCGGCGCAAAACCCGGTGTGGATTGTCACCGCCAGCAACACTCTCAAAAGCACGCAGGACGCCTGAAATGACTGATACCAAAACCTACGGAAAACTCATCGGTGCCTCGCTCGGCCCCGGCGACCCCCAACTGATTACTCGCCGCAGCTGGGCCGTCCTCCAATCCGACGCCCGCTGGATTTATCCGGTCAAGAAGGCGCAGGAAATTTCCTACGCGCTGTCGATCGTCGAGCACGGCGGCTTGCCGATTCCGAAGGACGCCGTCGAACTCGTTTTCCCGATGACGCGCGATGCCGAAGCGCTCGGCAAAGCGTGGACCCGTGCCGCTAAGCAAACCGTCGAACTGCTCGCCGAAGGGCGTGACGTCGTGTTTCTGGTCGAGGGCGATGCGTCGACCTTCGCCACCTTTGGCCATCTCGCCCGCGTCGTCCGCGAGCTGGTGCCGGAGATCGAGGTCGAGACCATTCCGGGCGTATCCTCCTTCACGGCCGCCGCCGCGACGACTGGCCTGCCTCTGGCCGAAGAGGATGAAACGTTGGCAATCATCCCCACCGCGTACGGCATCGGCGTCATCGAGCATATGCTTGACGAATTCGACACGCTGATCCTGCTCAAGGTCAAGCCGCTCTTGGACGAAGTCATCGATTTGCTGGAACGCCGCGATGTACTGACGACCAGCTGCTTCATCGAAAAAGTCGGATCGCCGGAAGAACGCGTCGTACGCGATCTGACCACGCT
>CAYUYI010000602.1:0-1385 GCA_964448995.1 uncultured Propionivibrio sp.
GGTGTTTACCGATGTTTCCGAGCGTCGTCGGGCGGAAGAGCGCGCCAAATTCCTGTTCTACCACGATGTGCTGACGCAGTTGCCGAATCAGCAGTTGTTCCAGGACCGCCTGCAGCAGGCGATTGCCTTTTCGACGCGTTCCGGCACCAAGGTGGCACTGCTGCTGGTCGATCTCGACCGTTTCAAGGCGATCAACGATGTGTTGGGGCATGACGTCGGCGATCAGTTGCTGGTCGAGGTGGCGAAGCGGCTTGAAAAGAGCGTGCGCTCCACCGATACGGTGAGCCGCCAGGGCGGGGATGAGTTTTTGCTGTTGCTGACGAATGTCTCCGAACCCGATGCCATCGCGACCTTTACACGCGAACTGATGGTGCGTTTGAATGAGCCGTTCCAGATTGCCGAGCAGGAACTGAACACGTCGGTGTCGATTGGCGTGGCGATCTATCCGGAGGACGGTGCTGACTATGGCACGTTGCTCAAGAAAGCCGACATGGCGATGTACCGCGCCAAGGAATCGGGGCGTAACACCTATCGTTTCTTCAACGATGAGATGAACGACGAGGCGGTGGCACAGGTGACGCTGTTCTCGGGATTGCGTCGGGCGCTGGATACCGGCCAGTTCGTGCTGCATTATCAGCCTCAGATCGAGATTGCCAGCGGCCGCCTGTTCGGTGCCGAGGCGCTGATTCGCTGGAATCATCCAGATCTCGGGCTGGTGTATCCGGGCCGCTTCATTCCGGTGGCCGAGGAAACCGGGTTGATCGTCGAGATTGGGGATTGGGTTCTGCAGGAAGCCTGTCGCGAAGCGGCGAAGTGGGAAGCCGCCGGCATGCGTGAGATGGTGGTTGCCGTCAACCTCTCGGCCTTGCAGTTCAAGCGGGGTGATGTTGAGAAAAGCGTCGCCCGCACGCTTGAGATGACCGGTCTGGATCCGGCATTGCTCGAACTCGAACTGACCGAGTCGATCCTGATTCAGGATACGGAAAACGTGCTGGCGGCCGTCAAGCGTCTCAAGTTGATGGGAATCAAACTGTCGATCGACGATTTTGGGACCGGTTACTCCAGTCTGTCATATCTCAAGCGCTTCGATGCCGACAAGTTGAAGATCGACCAGTCGTTTGTCCGCGATCTTGCGGTCGACGCCGAAGATGCGGCAATCGTGCGCGCCATCGTTCAGATGGCGCACAGCCTCGGGCTCAGGACGATTGCTGAAGGCGTCGAAACGAAAGAGGCGCAGGATTTGCTGCGCCTCTACCGATGCGATGAGGCCCAAGGCTACTACTATGCCCGGCCGTTGCCGGCCGCCGAATTCCTGATGTTTGCGGCGCGCCATGCCGGCGTGTGAGCTGGCGTCCTCAGAGCAGTTTCAGGTAAACCGCCCGGAT
>CAYUYI010000603.1:0-1381 GCA_964448995.1 uncultured Propionivibrio sp.
ATAACGCCTGTCGCAGTCTCTCGACCGTGATCGGACGGCCTTCAACAGGTGCGCCAAAACGGATCGTGACCCGTCGCATCGGCCGGAGAAGAAAAAATCTCTGGATGAGCGTTCCCGAGCCACGCGAGAACGCCCCCCGGATTGGCGCAGTCAAGCACAGCGGAATCACCGGCACCGGGCATGCTTCGATGAGCCCTGCGCTCCACGGCGGAAACGCCTTTATCTGACCATCGTCCGACACGTCGTCTTGTGCAAAGATCACAACCAGCTCGCCCGCCGCCAGCGCTGCCTGGATCTCACTGCGACAGGCGCCAGCAGCCTCGACACATCCATCCGTTGTCGGTGCCGGAATCGCTTTACTTTCCTTGAGCAGAAAGGACAGGATCGGCATTGAAAAAAACGGCTGGCCGACGACAAACCGGGCCGGGCGACGACACGCGCTGGCAATGATCAACGTGTCTACATAGCTGGCATGGTTGCTGACGAGCAGCGCCGGGCCATCCTCCGGAATAAACGCCACCCCTTCCTTCTTCAGGCGGCAAACTGAGTGCACCAGCAACCACGCGACAAAACGCAACAGAAATTCAGGAACCAGGCGATAGATATAAATCGCCACCGCGGCATTGCAAAGCGCGGCCACGCCAAAGAGCGCCGGTATCGATAGTCCGTTCGACAACATCCCGGCCGCCGCCCCGGCCCCGACCACCATGAACAACGCATTGATGATGTTGTTGGCCGCGATGATCCGGGCCCGGTGGCTCGCATTGGAGCGCAACTGGATCAGCGCATAGAGCGGGACAATGAAAAAACCGCCGAACAGGCCGATGGCGAAGAGATCGATCAGCATATGCACCGTCGATGGCAGTGCCAACAGCGGCAATATCGACAACGGCGGGTGCGGCACAAACGCTGGCGAGGCAAAGGCCAGATCGAGGCCAAAAAGCGACAGCCCGATGGAACCGAACGGTACCAGACCAATTTCCAGTTGCTTGGCCGATAGCCGTTCACAAAGCAGCGAGCCAAAGCCAATCCCGAGCGTGAAAACGCCAAGCAGCAACGTCACGCTCGTCTCGGTGCCGCCGAGTACATTTTTCGCATACGCAGGAAACTGCGCCAGCATCAAGGCACCGAACAACCAGAACCAGGAAATGCCGAGAATCGACAGAAATACCGTGCGATTCTCGCGCGCGAAACCAATGTTTCGCCAGGTTTCGGTAATCGGATTCGGGTTGATTCGGAGCGCGGGTTCCGGTGCCGGGGCGTCGGGAATACCGCGACTCGACAGATAGCCGGCCACCGCCGTGGCGAGGCAAGCGACGGTAATCCAGAGCGTACCGTCCTTGAGTCCGGTCAGCAGGCCACCGCACAAGGTACCGACCAG
>CAYUYI010000604.1:0-1361 GCA_964448995.1 uncultured Propionivibrio sp.
TGGTCAGTGGCGCAGCCTATGTCATCCTGTGCCTGTTTCTCGTCGTGCTCGGGGCCTTGGTCTACTGGGGGGTGACGCTAGCGCGGAGCGATCGCCACTACACACACCTCATTCGCATCGGGCTGTTCGCGCTGACCTTGCTGCCCATCTTCTGGGTGAGCCTGCGCACCTTTTTTACCCGGCTGGAGCCGCCTCGGGGGCGCGAGCTAAAACCGGCCGAAGCGGAGCGTCTTTTCCGGATCCTCGAACGCATCCGCCGCAAGCTGCAGGCACCACCGATCGACAAGGTCCTGGTCGACGACCAATACAACGCGGCCATCTGCCAGGTGCCGCGTTTCGGATTGTTTGGCGGGCACCGCAATTACCTCATCATCGGCCTGCCCTATCTGCTGGCAACGCCGGAAGACGAAATGATCGCCACGCTGGCGCACGAATATGGCCATCTGGCCGGCGATCACGGCAAGATGGGGGCTTGGGTGTATCGGCAGCGGCTGACATTCGGCGCCATCTACGAAAAAGTCCTGCAAGGCGCCGAGAGCAATTGGGTTAATGGTTTGATGGCTCAGGCGTTGGGGCGCTTTGCCCCCTATTTCAACGCGTACACCTTTGTGCTGTCACGGCAGCATGAATACGAGGCAGACGCCGCGGCCAGCCGTATTGCCGGCGTCGCGCCCAACGGCGGCGGCTTGATCCGTGGCGAGTTGCTTGGGCGCTGGATCACCGAGGAATTCTGGCCGACGCTGTATGCGCAGGCGGATGAACGGGAGCAGCCGCGCTTTTTTCCGTATGCCGCCATGCGTTCCGCTTTCGCTGCCGGCCACGCGCAATGGGCAACGAAGGAACGTCTGGCCGACGCCTTGAAACAAGATTCGGGGATCGAGGACACCCATCCCTGTCTGCGCGAGCGGCTCGAGGCCATCGAAGCCGCTGTTGGCTTGCCGATGCCGCCCAAACGCAGTGCGGCCGAAACGATCCTCGATGCGACCGCCAAAAAGCTGATCGAGGAATTCGATGCGGCATGGTGGGAAGACACGCGGGCGGGTTGGCAGTCGCACTATCTGCGGCGGGTGTCGGTCAAGCGGCGCGTCGCCGAGTTGCTGCCGCGCGGGCGTGAGAACCTTTCCGATTTCGATTTGCAGGAATTGGCGAGCCTCCAGGCCGAACTCAACGATGCCGACGGCGCGCTTGAATCGGTGAATCAACTGCTCCGGCGTGGCGGCGGGCCGTACCCCAAGACCGAACTACTCAAGGGACGTCTGCTGCTCGCCAACGGCGACCGCAACGGACTAGATCATTTGCTGGCAGCGCGCGAGGCCGATGCGAGTCTGAACGACGAATGCCTGCGGCGCGGCTATGAATTC
>CAYUYI010000605.1:0-1361 GCA_964448995.1 uncultured Propionivibrio sp.
TTTATGGCCGCAATGGCTGGCGTATCCCGCCGGTGTGGTGCTGATCGTGGCGCAAGTGACCCTGGGCTGGAACCTCCGTGCGGCAATGCGGGTCTATGCGCTGCACCGGCAGAAGCTTGCCGACGCGTCGGGCAGAATGCCGGCACGATCGTAACACCGGCTCCGCCCACGCCGCGCGGCTGATCAGTCGCGACGTTGGTGCAAACCCATGCGCAGGGCCGAAAACTGCGGTATCTTCTGTCCCTCGTTTTGTTGATGAATGCATGACAGAAAGGCAAGGGCTTAAACATGGCAGGAGAGCAGTCCGGATTTGACGAGCGCGCCAAGAGCTGGGACGACGATCCGATGAAAACGGCGCGGGCGCAGGCCGTGGCCGACGGCATGGGCAAGGCGGCGTCATGGAAGCCCGGCATGCGTGCAATTGAATTCGGCTGCGGCACAGGACTCCTGAGCTTTGCGCTGCAGGCGCGGTTCGCGGCAATTACCCTGGCCGATACCTCCCCGGGCATGCTTGACGTATTGCGTCAGAAAATCGAGATGGCCGGACTGCCGCACATGCAAGCGGTGCTGCTCGACGACTCGGCAACGATGAACGGCCAGCCGTTCGATATGGTCTATTCACTGATGACCCTGCATCATGTCCCCGACGTCAACGTTGCTCTGAGGCGTTTCCATGACTGGCTGGGCGATGGCGGACAACTCTGCATCGCCGATCTCGACGCCGAAGACGGTTCGTTTCATGACCACGATCCTTCCGTGCATAACGGTTTTGAGCGTGCGCAGTTGGCCGGCATGGTGGCGGCGGCAGGGTTCGACAATATTCGTTTTTCAACGGTGTTCCAGATCGTCAAGGGCAACCCGGCGCGGACGTATCCGGTTTTCCTGATGATCGCTACCAAAGACTGAAAGTCGGGCCGTCGATGCCGCCGGCTTGAAACTGGGCTTTTCGATAAAACTGGACAAATGAGTACCATTACCGATCACGTCGTCTTCGATCCGCAGATCATCCGTCGTTTTGACATCAACGGCCCGCGCTATACCTCGTATCCGACGGCCGATCGCTTTGCCGGCGGTTTCAGTCCGGACATCGCCCGGCACTGGCTGCGCAATCGCCGCTCGGACGGCTCGCGCGATCAGTTGTCGCTCTATTTCCATCTGCCGTTCTGCACGACGATCTGCTATTACTGCGCGTGCAACAAGATCATCACCAAGGATCACGGGCGCTCGGCCAAGTATTTGCGCTACATCGCCAAGGAGGTTGCACTGCAGAGCCAATATCTGGCCGAAGGCGACAACATTGTCGAACAGCTGCACTGGGGCGGCGGTACGCCGACCTTTCTTTCGCACGACGAGATGCGCCA
>CAYUYI010000606.1:0-1347 GCA_964448995.1 uncultured Propionivibrio sp.
GGGCGATGGGCTTGCAGCCATTGCCGGGTGTGGGCGAGCAGGGCCTTGGCCTGCGCCAGGCATTCGGTGACGGCGGCGTCGGAAATCGGGTCGCCTTCGTAGTCGTTGAGGTTGCGCTGTTTGCGCAGGGCGTCGAGAACAATCACGATGTCCTGCGCGACGCTCATGGTTTTGGGCAGGGTTTGCAGGGCCGTCTGGTGGTGGCCCGGCTGGCTGGTCGAGGTGCGGTAGCCGTTGGCCCACAAGCCGATCATGGCGCATTGCATGATGGCTTTGTAGGCGGTATCGAAGCGGTTGTCGGCGCTGAGTTCAGGCAAGCGGGCGTCGGTCAGGTTGCGTTCGGCCGACGCCAGCAGGCGCTGCAGGCCATCCGGCGTCACATCAAACAGCTGGAGCCGATGGATGGCCAGCAAGTTTTCCAAGGTCATTTTGGGTTCCGATGACAAAGAGTTTGGGATTGGCGAGCAGGTTGCCGATGAAGGGTTCCTGCGCGTTGAGCCGGCGGGTGAATTCGGCGGCGGTGTAGATCACCGGGTTGATTTCGCGCTGCAGTTGTTGCTGAGCCGGGTAAAGGGCCTTGATGGCGTCGCCAAAGCCGATGTTGCCGATGACGAGCAGATCGATGTCGCTGCGTGCGTTTTCTTCGCCGCGCGCCAGCGAGCCGAAGATGATGGCCAACTCGGGCGCCGGTTCGAGCGCATGCAGGGCATCGGCCAGGACGCTGACGGCGCCGCTGGTTTTGCGAAAAAGCCCCGCCAGCTCAGGAAACACGGGGCATTCGCGATTGGCGCGGTAACGCACCTGATTGCCTTGTTGCTCGCGCAGCAGCAGCCCGGCGGCGGCCAGACGGGCGAGTTCCTTGTGCAGGGTACCCGGCGTGGTGCCTGTCAGCCGCGCCAGTTCGCGCACGTGGTAGCTGCAGTCCGGATGCAGGAGCAACTGAGTGAGTGCGCGCTGGCGGTAGGTGCCGAAAAGGAGGTCGAGTAGCACGGTTGTAAAAAACGTAGTCGTTATGGCTACGATTGTAGCTCATTAGGCTACGATGTAAAGCCCTCTAGTTGAAGAGACTGAGGGAAACGTAATCCTTGATGTACTCCGGCAGCCTTTCCCGCCATTCCTTGGGCACGGCCTTGAAGTCGGCCATGCTGAAAGCGGAATTGGTGCTGAGGTCGGCATAGCGGCGATTGTCGATGCTGTCACGCAGGGGCTGGTTGGTGGCGTAGGCCTTGAAGAAGTAGTGCAGGGCAACGATGGCGTCGGCGTGCGTGCTCAGCTCTTCCGGTGGCAGATCAAGCAGGAATTTCTGGAATTCGTCGTCGAGCAGTTCATCGCGGCTCTTGAAGCCGG
>CAYUYI010000607.1:0-1343 GCA_964448995.1 uncultured Propionivibrio sp.
CGCATTGAACTGCACATCAAGGATTTGCAGAACGCCCTCGACACGGCGCACGCCCTGAACGTGCCGGTGCCGCTGACGGCCAACATTATGGAAACGTTGCAAGCGCTCAAGATCGATGACATGGGCGCCTGCGACCACAGCGCCATTGTCCGTTTCTACGAGAAACTGGCGAAGGTCGAAGTGCGGAAATAGGATCGGGCCAACACGATGAGACTGAAAAACAAGATCGCGCTGATCACCGGCGCCGCCCAGGGGCTGGGTGCCGCCATCGCCCGGCGTTTCTCGCAAGAAGGCGCCAGCGTCGTCATCTGCGACCTGAACGCCGAGGCGGGGGCCATCACGGTCGCCGCCATCGAAGCCGCGGGCGGAATCGCGGTCTTCCAGCACCTCGATGTCTCGAACGAACAGGACTGGATTCAGGCGATGGCCGCCGTCGACGCCCGATTCGGCCGCCTCGATGTGCTGGTCAACAACGCTGGCATCAACATCCGCGAACCGATCGAGGAGATGGCCGCCGCCAATCTCGACACGATGCTGGCCATCAACGTCAAGGGCCCGTTTCTCGGCATCAAGCACGCCATTCCCTTGCTGCGTCGGTCGGGGGGCGGCTCGATCGTCAACATGTCATCGATCTGCGGGCTGGTCGGCCACAAGTACACCACCGAGGCCTACACCGTCACCAAGGGCGCGGTCACGTTGCTGACCAAGACCGTCGGCGTCCGCTATGCCAAGGACAACATCCGCTGCAACTCGATCCATCCGAGCACCGTCGATACGCCGCTGGTGCAGATCCTCTTCCAGGACCCCAAGAAGAAAGAGGAACGTCTCGGCGAAGTGCCGCTTGGCCGCCTGGCGACCGATCTCGACGTCGCGAATGCCGCGCTCTATCTGGCATCCGACGAGGCGGCCTTCCTCAATGGCGTCGCTCTGCCGGTGGACGGCGGCTTGACCGCGTATTGATCCTCCCGCACGAAGCGGCGGCGGGTAACCCGAAGCGGTCACCCGCCGTTTTTTTCTTCGCCTGATTTTTTCTTGCTATACTCGACCGCATGCCTAATCGGACTTCCATGACGACGACGATGATGACCATGACGCACTCGGTGCGGGACATGGTGTCAGGCATGCAGTTTTAAAACACACACCATCGAGCCCCGCCAGTGACGGACGGGGCCGTTTCAGTTTCTCCCCGCCGCCACCGGCCCCCAGGAGAAACCATGAAACCCGCTCTCACCCCCGCCCACGTTTCCCCCATCTTCCCTGACGATGCACCGCTGCGCGTCGGCTTGCTCGGCATCGGCACCGTCGGCGGCGGCACCTGCCGCGTGCTCAAGCGCAACCGGCAA
>CAYUYI010000608.1:0-1335 GCA_964448995.1 uncultured Propionivibrio sp.
CCCTTAGCAGGGGAGTGCCTTCGACCTCTCGGCCACGTCTCCGGAAGGGCGCGATGATAGCCGTTATCGAACGCCCGGTCAATTTCAAAAAAGCAAATTATTCCTGATCAAGGCCAAACGTCTTGTGCAGGACACGGACGGCCAGTTCCAGATATTTTTCCTCGATGACCACCGAAATCTTGATTTCGGAGGTCGAGATCATCTGGATGTTGATTCCCTCGGCACCCAACGCACTGAACATCTTGCTGGCGATGCCCGGATGCGAGCGCATGCCGACACCAACGGCAGAAACCTTGCAGGTCTTGGCATCGCCGACGACGCCGCGCGCGTTGAGCGCTTGGGCGTTCTGTTCGAGAATCCCCTTGGCCTTGTTGTAGTCACCCCGATTGACGGTAAAGGAGAAGTCCGTCAAGCCTTCCTGACTGACATTTTGAATGATCATATCGACATCGATATTGGCTTCGGCGATGGGCCCCAGAATTTTGTAGGCAACCCCTGGCAGATCAGGCACGCCGAGAATGGTCAGTTTGGCCTCGTCGCGATTGAAGGCGATGCCGGAGATGATCGGTTGTTCCATTTTGTTCTCTTCCTCAACAGTAATCAGTGTGCCTTCACCTTCGTCTTCAAAGCTGGATAGCACGCGCAGTTTGACCTTGTACTTACCGGCGAACTCGACCGAGCGGATCTGCAGCACTTTCGACCCGAGACTGGCCATTTCCAGCATTTCTTCGAAAGTGATGGTATCGAGCTTGCGCGCTTCCGGCACGACACGCGGATCAGTCGTATAAACGCCATCGACATCCGTGTAAATCTGGCACTCGTCCGCTTTCAACGCGGCCGCCAGCGCCACGGCCGAGGTATCGGAGCCACCACGACCGAGCGTGGTGATGTTGCCATCTTCGTCTGCCCCCTGGAAACCGGCGACGACAACGACGTTACCCTCGGCAAGATCCTTGCGGATTTTGGCGTCGTCGATGCTGAGAATTCGCGCCTTGGTGAACGTGCTATCGGTCAGCACCTTGACCTGCGGACCGGTATAGCTCTTTGCCTTCAGGCCTTCTTCGTGCAATGCCATCGACAGCAAACCGATGGTCACCTGCTCGCCGGTCGAGGCGATCACGTCAAGCTCACGGGGATTCGGCGCAGCCGAAATCTCCTTGGCCAACCCAATCAGCCGATTGGTTTCGCCGGACATCGCCGACGGAACGACCACGATATCGTGCCCCTGGGCTTTCCACCGGGCAATGCGCTTGGCCACATTCTTGATGCGTTCGGCCGATCCGACCGAGGTACCTCCGAATTTCTGAACTATCAGCGCCATTCCTAATCCATTTT
>CAYUYI010000609.1:0-1331 GCA_964448995.1 uncultured Propionivibrio sp.
TTGGCTCGGGCGACCGGGCTCGCTTGCCAACAGCTTGCATTGAACTTTTCTTTGCCTTAGTCATAACAGGGAAGCTTTCTGGTTGCGATGCGCCAATACGTTGCTCACTCCTCGCCCTGATCTGGGCTCGCAATGCCGCCCATTTTATGGAGAACGTCTACGGATACGCAAGTCACGCCCGCAGCTTCCTGCATGACCCGGATGCGTATCCCGCGGCTCAGGTAAGGCGCGATCATTCCGCGAAAAATCACGCAATGATCCATTGCCAGATGCGCTTTGAAATCCGCGACCGATTGCCAGCGTTCGCTGACCAGAATTGACGCCTCATCCCTGTCCTGATTTTGCAGACCCAGGTCAAGGTCGACCAACGGCGCATATTCAAGACATCCAGCCTCTCTGGACAGCACTGCCGGCACAAGAAAACGGTAGCAATCAAGCGCCTGTTGCAGACAACCCGCTCGGAACGACACGTTGGCAAAGACACGAATCACGACAGCTCTCCATCAACGAAATAATTTTATGGATACATTAACGGATGTGTTGACAAATTTCAACGCATTCACTAACGTATCCATTGTGAACTCTCAAAACACTCGAACACCGACCCGGCAGGACTGTGTACGCTCGCCGAAAACTGACCAGCTAAAGGGAGTAATGCGCGTTTAAAACTGACCAGGGTGCAACTGGCGGAATGCGCCTTCACCGAGACAGCGCAAAACATCGTGCTCGTCGGCGGGACCGGTACCGGCAAGACGCATCTGGCCACTGCGCTCGGCGTTTCCGGTATTGCCGAGCACAACAAGCGGGTGCGTTTCTACTCGACCGTCGATCTCGTCAATACACTGGAGCAGGAGAAAGCGGCCGGCAAGGCCGGTCGGCTGGCCTACAGTCTGATGCACGTCGATCTGGTGATTCTCGATGAACTGGGCTATCTGCCATTCAGTCCATCCGGTGGCGCTTTGCTCTTCCACCTGCTCTCGAAGCTCTATGAGCGGACGAGCGTGGTGATCACGACCAATCTGACCTTCTCCGAATGGGCCAGTGTCTTTGGCGACGCCAAGATGACGACCGCGCTGCTTGATCGTCTGACGCATCACTGCCATATCCTGGAAACTGGCAATGCCTCGTATCGCTTCCGACAGAGCAGTGCGTCGGCGCGCTCGAAGATCAAGGCTCGCGAGGCTGAGAAACGACCAGGATCAGCGAGGCCGGTAGAAACCAACACGCGAACCTGACCGCCGCCGCGCTGGAAATTCTGCTCCGGGCTACGCCCTGCGCGCCATTTCCAGCGCAAACCACTACAACATCAAAAGGAGAAATTCGCTACACTT
>CAYUYI010000610.1:0-1324 GCA_964448995.1 uncultured Propionivibrio sp.
TCGTCGACGAAGTGGAAATACGCGTCGGCGTTGTAGAAGTACTGGGTAATGGCCGAATTGGCGCCAGCCTTGGCCTTGCGCACGAAGTTCGCGAGATCGTCACGTGGGAAGCGGGCCTGTGGATGCCACTCCGGATAGGCTGCGACTTCCAGGCTGAAATGATCGCCGGTTTCGGCGCGGATGAATTCGACGAGCTCGTTGGCATAACGGAACTCACCGGCCTCAGCCGTGCCGGAGGGCAAGTCGCCGCGCAGGGCGACGATGCGGCGGATGCCGGCCCCACGGTATTCATCGAGGATTTCGCGAATGCTGGCGCGCGTCGAGCCGATACACGAGAGATGTGGCGCGGCTTCGTGGCCTTCGGCGACGATTTCCTTGACGATGGCGAAGGTACGTTCGCGCGTCGAGCCGCCGGCGCCGTAGGTCACCGAAAAAAACTTCGGTTTGAGCGTTGCCAGCTGTGCGCGGACGCCACGCAGTTTTTCAATTCCCTCCGGGGTTTGCGGCGGGAAGAACTCTATCGAAATTTCAGGTTTCATTGATTCTCCTTGAGGCGCGTCGCACCGGCGAAAGCCGGTGCCCAGGACATGCTTTTCTGGATTCCGGCTTGCGCCGGAATGACGGCGCTAAATCAATAACGATAGTGATCCGCCTTGTACGGGCCGTCGACCGAGACGCCGATGTACTTGGCTTGGGCTTCGGTCAGCGTCGTCAGTTCGGCGTTCAAGGTCTTCAACTGCAGGCGGGCGACTTTTTCGTCGAGGTGCTTGGGCAGCGTATAGACACCGACCGGGTACGCCGCAGTCTTGGTGAACAGCTCGATCTGGGCGATGGTCTGGTTGGCGAACGAGGACGACATGACGTAGCTCGGGTGACCGGTGGCGCAGCCGAGATTGACCAGGCGACCCTTGGCCAGCAGGATGATGCGGTTGCCGGATGGCAGCGTGATGTGGTCAACCTGCGGTTTGATCTCTTCCCACGGATAGCCTTCGATCGAGGCGACGTTGATTTCGGAGTCGAAGTGGCCGATGTTGCAGACGATGGCGTTGTGCTTCATCTTGACCAGATGCTGGTGGTCGATGACGTGATAGTTGCCGGTGGTGGTGACGAAGATGTCGGCCTTGTCGGCGGCATAATCCATGGTCACGACACGGTAGCCTTCCATGGCGGCTTGCAGCGCGCAGATCGGGTCGATTTCGGTGACCCACACCTGGGCCGACAGGGCGCGCATGGCTTGCGCACAGCCTTTGCCAACGTCGCCGTAGCCGACGATCACGGCTACTTTGCCGGCGATCATCACGTCGGTGGCGCGCTTGATGCCGTC
>CAYUYI010000611.1:0-1324 GCA_964448995.1 uncultured Propionivibrio sp.
TTTCCGCGGCGATCAGAACTTGAGGCCGGCTTCACGCGCGGCTTCAGCCAATGCCTTGACACGCCCGTGATACTGGAAGCCACCACGATCAAATGCGACTTGCTCGATACCCGCCTGCTTGGCGCGTTCGGCAATCAACTTGCCGATCACCGCCGCAGCCTTGGTGTTGCCACCATTGGCGAGGTCCTTGCGAATTTCCGGCTCCAGCGACGAGGCCGAAACGAGCACCTTTGAACCGCAGGACGAGAACACCTGCGCATAAATATGAAGATTCGTACGATGCACCGACAAACGCACCGACTTCAGTTCGGCAATCTTGAGCCGGGTTTTACGGGCTCTGCGCAACCGCGCCTGGTTCTTGTCAATCATTTACGCACCTTTACTTCTTCTTCGTTTCCTTAAGGACGATCACTTCGTCGGAATAACGCACACCTTTACCCTTGTAGGGCTCCGGCTTACGATAGGCGCGGATCTCAGCCGCCACCTGTCCGACTTGCTGCTTGTCCACTCCCTTGATCAGGATCTCGGTCTGCGTCGGCGTCTCGCACTTGATGCCAGACGGCATCTTATGCGCCACGGGATGCGAAAACCCCAAGGTTAGGTTCAGCGTATCGCCCTGGGCCTGAGCACGATAGCCAACCCCAACGAGATTCAATTTGCGCTCAAAGCCCTTGCTGACACCGGTCACCATATTGGCAACGATCGCTCGAACCGTACCAGAAAGTGCATTGGCGTTTTCTGCGCCGTCCACCGGCTTGCACACAAGCGCCGAACCCTCTTGTTCGACGCGCACGGCCGGATTAGCCAAGATGCTGATCGAGCCAAGCGGCCCTTTGACGGAGATCTTCTCTGCGCTCAGGGCAACATCAACGCCTTGAGGCAGAACAATCGGATTTTTTGCAACGCGGGACATCGCTTCTTCCCCTTACGCGACGATGCACAGCACTTCGCCACCAACATTACTGGCGCGTGCCTTGCGGTCTGTCATCACACCCTTGGGCGTCGATACGATCGCCACACCAAGGCCATTCATCACTCGCGGAATATCGTTCGCACCCTTGTAGATCCGCAGGCCAGGCTTGGAGACGCGGTCAATGCGCTCGATAACCGGGCGGCCGGCATAGTACTTCAGGCCAATTTCGAGAGTTGGTTTACCGTCCAAATCACGCACGGCAAAATCCTCGACGTAGCCCTCATCCTTAAGCACCTTGACGATGGCCACTTTGACCTTCGAAGACGGCATGGCAACAGACGCCTTGCTAGCCATCTGGGCATTGCGGATACGGGTCAGCATATCGCTGATCGGATCGCTCATACTCATAGT
>CAYUYI010000612.1:0-1318 GCA_964448995.1 uncultured Propionivibrio sp.
CTTTCTGGTGCAGTTCGATGCGGAAGCCGGGATTGAAGGTGCGCTTGACCATGCGCTCACCGTGCACTTCGAGAATCTTGGAGGACGCAAAGCCGCCCATCAGCGCTTCACGCACCTTGGCGGGATCGGCACCGGCCTTGGCGGCGAAGAGCAGGGCTTCGCCGACGGCTTCGATGTTGAGTGCGACGATGATCTGGTTGGCCACCTTGGCGGTTTGCCCGTCACCGTTGCCACCAACGAGAGTAATGTTCTTGCCCATCAGTTCGAACAGCGGCTTGACCGTGTCGAAAGCAGCCTGGCTGCCACCGACCATGATCGAAAGCGTGGCGTTCTTGGCGCCCACCTCGCCACCCGAGACCGGCGCATCGAGGTATTCGCACCCGAGCGCATTGATCTTCTTGGCGAATTCCTTGGTCTCGATTGGCGAGATCGAGCTCATGTCGACAACGATCTTGCCGGCCGAGAGGCCCTCGGCAATCCCGTTGGCGTCGAACAGGGCCGCCGCGACATGCTGCGTATCCGGCACCATGGTGATGATGATGTCGGTTTTCTGGGCGACTTCCTTGCCGCACGCACAAGCCTTGCCGCCTGCGTCGATCAGTGACGGCGGAATGCTCGGGATGCTGAACAGGAAAACTTCGTGTCCCGCCTTGATCAGATGTTCCGCCATCGGCGTGCCCATGATGCCCAGTCCAACAAATCCAATCTTGCTCATGCTCTTTCTCCTGTTCAAATGAAGCGCAGCACGCGCTGCGAATCCTGCAAAAACCGATTAAAGAAACTTGTCGCGCAACGCTTGCGTCGCGTTGCGGAAAACGCCGAGATCGCTGCCGACGGCGACGAAGGTCGCACCCATCTCAAGATAGCGCCGGGCATCGGCTTCGACCGGCGCGAGAATCCCGACGGGCTTGCCGTGCGCCTTGGCGCTGGCATAGACTTTCTGCATCGCTGCCTGCACTTCCGGGTGCAACGGGTTGCCGATGTGGCCCATCGTCGTCGACAGATCGCCCGGACCGATGAAGATGCCATCGACACCGTCGACGGCGCAGATCTCGTCGATCGCATTGACGGCGGTCATCGTCTCGATCTGCACCATCACCGCAATGTTGTCGTTGACGATCTTGAAGTAGTCCTTGACCGTGCCGTACTTGTTGTTGCGCTGCGAGACCGACAACCCGCGCACACCCTGCGGCGGATAACGCGTCGCCGCCACGGCAGCGCGCGCCTCGTCGGCCGATTGCACGAAGGGAATCAGGAAGTTGTGGAAACCGGCATCGAGCAGGCGCTTGATCTGCACCGTGTCGTTCCACTGCGGCCG
>CAYUYI010000613.1:0-1318 GCA_964448995.1 uncultured Propionivibrio sp.
CCGCACTACATGAAGACCTACGGCTTCCACGGCATCCACGGCCGCGCGTTGCCGGTCGCCGAAGGTATCCGCCTGGCTCGCCCGGACCTCACCATTTTCGTCAACACCGGCGACGGCGACTGCTGCAGCATCGGTGCCGCCCACTGGATTCATGCGATCCGCTACAACATGAACCTGACCGTGTTCCTGCACGACAACCAGATCTATGGCCTGACCAAGAAACAGGCCTCGCCGACTTCGCCGATCGGCACCAAGAGCAACACCACACCACGGGGAAGTTACCTCGAAGGGCTCAATCCGCTGACCGTGGCGCTCGGCGTATCCAACGCCTCGTTCGTCGCGCAGGCGGTGGACTGGATCCCCGAGAGCCTGTTCGAGATCGTCAAGGCGGCCTACCACCACAAAGGCTTTTCCTTCGTGCGCATCCTGCAGCGCTGCCCGGAATGGCTGCCCAAGCTGCACGAGGCCGAGATGCAGGAGCCGGACAGCGTGCAGTTGTTGCACCACGAAAACGCACTGCAGCTCAGTCCGGGGCTTTCCAAAGTGTACAAAAACCAGTTGAAGCACGACCCACTCGACATTCACCGGGCCCGGGAAATCGCTTCCAGCACCGATGTCGTACCGGTCGGGATTCTTTACCAGAACCGCGACATCCCCTGCTACGAAGATACCCGGCACACCGGCATTCTGCGCACCCCCGACATCGTGCGCAAAGGGCTGGAGACCGAGTTCGAAAAATACACGGTGTAAGCGGGCGGAACCTGATTTTTGCAACACACGGCAACCCTGGCCACGAGCGGCGGGGATACTTGATAAACAGCGTTCCGTTTCATGACGATGCGGAACCCATTGAAATGGTTGGATACTATGGAAGCTGATCTGCAATCCTTCGTTGCTTTCTACCTGACCGGCAAGAAACAGCCTGCACGGCTCGACGACATTGGCGGTCTCAAGCTGCGTCCTGCGCTCTTCTCCGGCTATCACGATCTCACGCGCATGCGCTACGATTTTCCGCTGGTGCTCATCGAAGAGCCCGTCGGCGAGCGCTTCGCCGAGCCGCTGTCCGGCCTCATCGACACCATCCTCGGCAAAGTCGCGCAGGGCCCCGACGGGGAGCGCATTCGCAAGCACGTCCTGCGCCTCGAACAGGAAATCCGCACGCTGGTTGCCGGCGGTGCGCACGGCCTGTTCTCGGAACTGTGGGACAAGGCAGCGAAAGCGCTGACCAAGCAGGACAAGCTGGTCGCCGACAGCCTGTCCCGCGCCCGTGCCAATCTCACCGTCGACGGTGAAGTACTCGACTGCAACGCCGAGCTGC
>CAYUYI010000614.1:0-1317 GCA_964448995.1 uncultured Propionivibrio sp.
CTTTGCGGATAGACGCCGGCCGAGACGGCCGCGCAGCAGGCCGGCACGACAAGATGCACCCGCTGATCGGCCGTTGCGTGCCGCATCATCTGCATCAGCGAAGACAGGCCGCAGCCGCCGCAGTTGGTGTTGCCCATGCGCAGCAGCGGATCGGGGCGGTCCAGCGTGGTCTGGGCCATGCCGCCCAGGACGGGTTCGTTCATCATGCGGCCTCCATCATCGCCGGCTGGCCGGCCTGCTTGCGTGGCTGCAGATCGGCCAGCATGTTGAGGATATGTTCGGGCCGGACATCACCGCCGCCCAAACCGGCCAGGTAGCTCTGCACCACGGCCCCGGGATCGGCCAGCGCGCTGACTTCGCCCCACAGCACGCCACCGAAGCCCAGGCTGACATCGCGGTCGATCACGGCGATCCGTTGCTTGCCGGCGAACCAGGCACGGATGGCTTCCGAAGGCAGCGGCCGGAACATGCGTATGCGCAGCGCACCGACTTTCTGCCCTTGCGCCCGCAGCTGATCGACCACCCGCTCGGCCGTCGCACCGATGGTGCCCATCGAGACGATCAGGGTGTCGGCATCGTCGGCGCGATAAGGCACCACGACATCGGCCAGGCAGCGGCCAAAAGTGCTTTCGAATTCGTCCTGAATGCCGGCGTAAACCTTGACGGCGCCATTCATTGCCGAGAGGTGCTGGTGACGGTGCATTTCGGTCTGGTGCGGCAGGTCGATCTGCCCCAGCGCGTGCGGCGCCTCGCCAAGCCGATGCGGCACTGAGGTGAGCGGCAGGAAGCGGTCGACCTGTGTCTGATCGGGAATGTCGATCTGCGCGACGGTGTGCGAGAGGATGAAACCTTCCATGCAGACCATGACCGGCATCATCACCGCCGCATCCTCGGCGAGGCGGAAAGCGGCCAGCACGGTATCGAACAGTTCCTGATTGTCGGCGCAGTAGATCTGGATCAGGCCCTGGTCGCGCAACATCAGCGAGTCGCCGTGGTCGGCCCAGATGTTCCAGGGCGGCCCCATGGTGCGGTTGGCCACGGCCATCACCACCGGCAGACGCAGCGACGCCGCGGCGATGCAGTTCTCGGCCATGTAGGCCAGCCCGTTCGAGGAGGTCGCGGTGAAGGTGCGCGCGCCAGCCGCAGCCGCGCCGATGCACACCGCCATCGCGCTGTGCTCGCTTTCGACCTTCACCACCCGGCCTTTTTCGATGTCCTGCAGGCAGAGATATTCCATGCATTCGGTCGACGGCGTGATCGGGTAGACGCCGCTGCAGAATCCCCGCCCCGTGCGATTGGCCCGCCCCGCCAGCGTTG
>CAYUYI010000615.1:0-1304 GCA_964448995.1 uncultured Propionivibrio sp.
CACCGGCGGCCTCTCCGGCCCGGCGGTCAAACCCGTTGCCCTGCGCATGGTCTGGCTCGTCGCCAAGTCAGTCAAGGTGCCAATTATCGGCATCGGCGGCATCATGACCGCCACGGACGCACTCGAATTCATCCTCGCCGGCGCCACCGCCATTCAGGTTGGCACGGCCAGTTTCATGAATCCCGGTGCCGCGCAAACGATCGCCGAGGATATGGCGACCTGGATGCTCGCCCAAGGCGAGACCGACATCCGCAACCTGATCGGCGCCCTCAAGGTCTGATTGCCCGTGTTCAACCCGACCCGTGAACAGGTCCGCCGCTTCTTTTGCGAAGCCTGGCGCAAGCACCGCGAGCGCCTGCCGCTCGACGGCGCCGAAGGCACGGCGGCTGACCTGATCGCCGAGCATCCCGAATACCACGCCCTCCTCGAAGCGCCTGAGGCTGCCGTGGAGAAGGAATTCACGCCCGAGAACGGACAGACCAACCCTTTTCTCCATCTCTCACTGCACCTCGCCATCGCCGAGCAGATCAGCATCGACCAGCCACCTGGCATCCGCGCAGCCTATCAGGCGCTGCGCCAGCGGCTTGAAGTACACGATGCCGAACACGCCGTCATGGAATGCCTCGGCGAGACACTTTGGAAGGCTCAGCGAGCGGGGACCGCCATCGACACGGCGGGCTATCTGGCGTGCCTTCGGCGTAGCGGGGGCAACACCACTTCCATCGTTTAGACTACCATGAACGACACCGATCGCCGCGCAACACTGGGCAAACTGCTCGCCGCAAGCACACTCGGTTTCATGGGCATTGGCGGCATGATCGGCAGGTCGCTGGCAGCAGGCAGCGACCCCCTCCGCCCGGGCATCCAGCAGATTATCGGCCGCGTCACCGTCAATGGCAAAGTCGCGGAATCCGGCATGCTCGTCGGCCCGGGCGATACCGTCGTTTCCGAGGCAAACAGCCAGGCAATCTATGTCATCGGGCAGGATGCCTTTCTGCAACGAGCAGGCAGCACCGTGACCTTTTCCGGCGGTAATGGCGTCGAGGGGCTCCGTATCCTCTCCGGCAAGCTTCTCTCCGTCTTCGGCCGGGGAAACAAACGGATCGAAACAACAACCGCCGTCATCGGCATTCGCGGCACCGGCTGCTACATCGAATCCGAGCCCCGTCGTGTCTATTTCTGTCTGTGCTACGGCGTGGCCGAACTACAGCCAAACGCCGATCCCAACCACGTCGAGCGCATCGAAACCCGACACCATGACCATCCGGTCTATATCCACCACGACGCAACCATGCCGATGATGG
>CAYUYI010000616.1:0-1296 GCA_964448995.1 uncultured Propionivibrio sp.
CGGTGACACCGACGATCGGAATGCGGCCCGTGCCGCCGTTCGGGAACAGATGTTCGACGATGGCCTGGCCGACCGGGCGTGGCTTGCCGACCCCCGGCTTGAGGTGCATCAGCAGGCCGGGACCGGCATTGACCTCGACGATGGCGCCCCCTTGTTGTGCGAGCGGCTTCGAGATGTCTTCGCAAACGAGGTCGATGCCGGCGATGTCGAGACCGACGATGCGCGCAGCCAGTGCGGCAATTTCGGCGGTTTCGGGATGGACGTCGTCGGTGACGTCGAATTCATGATTGGCGTTACGCTGGATCAGGACGTCGCGCCCGGCTTCGGGCACGGAGTCGGGCGTCAGGTTTTGGCGTGAGAGTTCGATCTTGGCCGCCGAATCCATGCGGATTTCCGAAAGCGGATGGCTTTCGCTCGGGCCGCGGCGCGGATCCGAGTTGATCTGGCTTTCAACGAGTTCGCGCACCGTCGATTGGCCGTCGCCGATGACTTTGACCACGTCGCCGCGGTTGGCAGCAACGAGCTTGCCACCGATGACCAGCAGACGGTGTTCAGTGCCGGGAATCGAGCGCTCGACGAGGACCCCGCTGCCTTCATCGACGGCGATCGAATACGCTTTCTCGATTTCCTCGCGCGTCTTGACGTCGATAAAGACGCCTCGGCCGTGATTGCCATCAGTCGGCTTGACACAGACGGGCAGGCCGATGTCTTCGGCTGCGTCCCAGGCATCTTCCGGGCTGTCGACTTCGCGCCCCTCTGGGACGGGAACGCCGCAGTTTTGCAGCAGGTCTTTGGTCAGATCCTTGTCGCGCGAGATGCCTTCGGCGATGGCGCTGGTCTGGTCGGTTTCGGCGGTCCAGATACGGCGTAGCGCGGCACCATAGCCGAGTTGCACGAGGTTGCCGGTTTCGAGCAGGCGGATATAGGGGATATGGCGGTCGTCGGCGGCATCGACGATGCTGGCGGTCGAGGGGCCGAGGCAGCGCGAGTCAACGAGATCGGAGAGTTTTTCGATGGTGGCATTGACGTCGAACGGCCGGTTTTCCATTGCCGCCAGGATCAGTTCACGTGCTTCGTGCAGGGCGGCGCGGGTAACGCTTTCCTGCCAGGCGCGGACGACGACTTTGTAGACGCCGCGGATCGGCGTTTCCCTCGCCTTGCCGAAGCCGCCGGGCAGGCCGGCGAGGTTCTGCAGTTCAAGGGTGACGTGTTCGAGGATGTGGGCCGGCCAGGTGCCTTCTTCGACGCGGCGCAGGAAGCCGCCGCGTTCGCCGTAGCTGCAGCGGTGCTCGATGA
>CAYUYI010000617.1:0-1283 GCA_964448995.1 uncultured Propionivibrio sp.
TTCCGTCTTCGCCACCTGGTAAGGCATTCAGGATCATGAGCCTCGACACGATTCGTGTACAACCGGGCGCCGCCAATTACTTTTCGTATGAAGGGGCGCTGGAACAGATCGAGCGGTTTCATCCGGCCGCAACGCTGAAGCGGGTGTTGTGGATCGGCGGCCCACGGGCGCTCGCGGCAGCGAAGCCCTATTTGCCCGCGCTTTACGCCGATCCGCGCTCGATCCACGCGGTCTTTTCCGGCCACTGCAGTGAAAGCACGGTCGCGGGCTACGTGCGGCAGGGCCTCGCTGCCGATCTGGTGATCGGCGTCGGCGGCGGCTCGGCGCTCGATACGGCCAAGGCGGTCGCACATCGTCTGGGCAAACCGTTCATCGCCATCCCGACGATCGCCGCCACCTGCGCGGCCTGGACACCGCTTTCGGTCTGGTACGACGATGAAGGTCGGGCCTTGCGCTTCGAGCTCTTTCCATCAGCCAGCCAGTTGGTGCTGGTCGAACCGCGCATCCTGCTGGCAGCCCCGGCAGATTACCTGCGGGCTGGTATCGGCGACACGCTGGCCAAGTGGTACGAAGCCCGCGTGCTGTGCGATGCCGAACCATCGCTGCCGCTGACCGCGCAGCTGGGCCTCTCGGTCGCGCGGCAAATCCACGATATCTTGCTCGCCGAAGGTCCGGCCGCGCTCGATGCCATCGCCCGGGGCAAAGCAAACCCCAGTTTCCTGCCGGTGGTCGATGCGATCATCGCCGGTGGCGGCCTGGTGGGCGGACTCGGCGAGCGTTTCACGCGCCTCGCGGCCGCGCATTCGATCCACAACGGTCTGACCGTATTGCCCGAAACCGGACGGTTCCTGCATGGCGCCAAGGTCGCTTACGGCATCCTCGTGCAATTGGCGTTGGAAGGGCGCCACGACGAACTCCGTCGGCTTCACGCTGCCCTGGCAACGCTCGGCTTGCCACGACGGCTTGGTGAGCTAGGGATTGAACTCGCGCCAGGTGAACCGATCAATGCCTTCATCGCCCATACCCTGCGATCGGGAGAGTCAATTCATTTCCTGCCTTGTGCGGTTGATGCCTCACGTTTGAGGCACGCGCTGGAAACCGTTGAAACACTCGGCAGTCCAACCCGGCAGGTTGCAACGCCGGAAACTGCCTTGGCTGCATGATACTCACCGACCGATAACCCCTCTTTTGAAGGAGCATTTCATGACCATCGCCAACAGCGTGACCGAACTGATCGGCAACACCCCGCTGGTCCGTATCAACCGGCTGGCCGCCGGCGCCAG
>CAYUYI010000618.1:0-1278 GCA_964448995.1 uncultured Propionivibrio sp.
ATACCAGTAATACCATCAGCCCAAATATCACTATCAGTAGCCACTCCAGGGCCTTGAGCACGATGCGAGTCGTCATTGAACTTCCCCCAAAAAATATCCCGACGGCGAGTTCTGCGCGAGGGGTGCTGAAAACTGACCGGTTTGTCATTTGGCATGAGCCTGCTGTCGGAAATGCTGGCCGGCTGAAAAGGGCTTTCGCCCTTCTCCGGCGGCAATCTGCGTTTCCGTTGGCTGGTAAAACTGACGCCATGGCGACAATGCGCTGGGTGGCGTTAAAACCCTCAAATTCGAATTAGTATCTTATGTCTTGTGACACATAATACAACATCGCTTTAATTTTTGCACAGGGTGTTGGAAAACGCGCGGGGATGAGGGGCAAGAACGCCGGAATCGGTGTGCCTGGGCAGGAACGCCCGCATTGTCGTCGCAGTGACGCCGGGGGCCAGGCGCGCGTCAGGCAGTTACGAAGTGGAAAAGAAGGATTGCAACGGCAGGCGAAAAAATCCCGCCGCACGGATTGCGGCGCCGGGGGCGGGGCTTTGAGCCGGCGTCAGGTGGCGTTCTGTAACTGGCCAAAATCCCCGACCGCTTGCTGTGGCGGATTGTCGCTACATGCTTCGCCGAACAGACAAATATCCAGTCGCGGTGGCGTCTCGGCGCAAGGCTCACCGAAGGCGCAGATGGTCTCGGCCGGTTTCGTTTCCACGCATTCTTCGCCAAAGGCGCAGATGGTTTGGGAAGGCTTCGTTTCAGCACATTCCTCGCCAAAGGCGCAGATGTCCTGCCGGGATGGTTTTTCGACAAGGGGTTCGCCGAAAGCGCCGATCTTTTCCATGGTTGACTCCAGTCTTCGGGTTGCGTGACTTTTGGACAACAGGAACGACGAGACGATTCCCCGCCCGCTGAAAAAATTACGGGCGGGGCAGCATGAGCGAACTCTCGATGAAATCAGCGGAACTGATTGATCAGATCGCGCGAAGCGAGCGCGGCCTGACGCGATGCCGCCGCGAAATCTTCTCCCTTGCCCGCGTAGAGAATGGCGCGCGAGTTGTTGATGATGAGGCCTGTTCCACCACGGGTCTTGCCCGCCTTGAGTGTTGCCTCGACGTCGCCGCCCTGGGCGCCGATGCCGGGTACGAGCAGGGGCATCTCGCCGACGATCTCGCGCACACGGGCTATCTCGCCAGGGAAGGTCGCACCGACCACCAGCGCACATTGACCCGTGGTGTTCCAGTCACGGGCGATGATGTCGGCGACGTGTTCGTAGAGCTTCTTGCC
>CAYUYI010000619.1:0-1278 GCA_964448995.1 uncultured Propionivibrio sp.
TCCATGATGACGCCTTGGCAAGCCTTCTGGGCTTGCGGCAAATCGAGCAACTGCAAAATAACCGGCTGATCCTTGCCCAGCATTTCGCCCGAGGCGATACGGAAAAGCAGGCTATAACCAATCTGGCCAGCGGCGCCAGTGACAGCAACACGAACGGGTGCTTTGGACATGCTAATGCTCCTTGGTATGAAAAAAACTGAAATCCAGTACTCTCTACGCTTCTCTTTTGTGCGCGGTATTCTAACCGTTTGGTGAAAAAGTTATCTATTGTTTTTATGGAATAACATTTGTACGAATTTGCGGGTTCTCGACGATGGCTGGCGCTTGACGGAAATGTCCGTTTTTGCTTCGTTCGGCGGCACGTTTAGCCGCCAGCTTCTGGTAATGTCGACCCGAAATCAACGAGTGAACCCGGCGCGAACCATGAACTTCCGGTGCATGGCCGAGTCGAATCCCGGCGTCTGCGGATGCCGAAACCAGGTACGAGGAGACGCTTTTATGACCGATGATGTTGCTGTTAGCAGGCTGCGCTGGGTCTGCAGTCAGCGTTCGATGCATGAGATGGATGTGATTTTGGGGCAGTTCATGGAGATGCGTTTTTCCGATCTTTCGCCGGCCCAGGTAACCGCTTTTACGCGCCTGGCCGAGATGCAAGATATTGATTTGTGGCCCCTTGTTTCTGGTCGCAAGCCCTGTGACGATCCGGCACTGGCGGAAATTCTGGTCATGCTTCGGGATGTGCGGCTGGTTTGAGGATTCGCCGGATTTGTCCCGGGTGAGTGTACCGGGGTTGGTTTGTCTTAATGTAACTTGACAGGAGCGTGAGATGGCAGAAGGGCGTAAAGCAACAGTGACGATCGATGGGCACGAGGCGGTCGAATTTCCGATCATGAGTCCGGTGCATGGCAACGATTGTATCGATGTCAGGACCTTGACCGCGAAAACCGGCCTCTTTACCTACGACGCCGGCTTTCTGTCCACGGCAGCCTGCAAATCGAAAATCACCTTTATCGACGGTGACAAGGGCGAGTTGCTTTATCGCGGCTACCCGATTGAAGAGTTGGCCGAACACTGCAATTTCCTGGATGTGGCCTATCTCCTGAAACATGGCGAATTGCCGAACAGCGAGCAGAAGGTGGATTTCGTCAAGATCATCAAGCGCCACACGATGATCCATGAACAGATGGCCAAGTTCTACCAGGGCTTCCGCCGTGATGCGCATCCGATGGCCGTCATGGTTGGCGTGGTCGGGGCGCTCTCGGCGTTCTATCACGAAGC
>CAYUYI010000620.1:0-1272 GCA_964448995.1 uncultured Propionivibrio sp.
TGCCATCGTCAGCTTGCCGCACCCGGCCGGCTTGCCCGTCGCCGGACAAAACATGCTGGGCATTTTGGTCTTTTCAGTCATCATCTGGATGACCGAGGCCGTTTCCTATCCGGTCAGCGCCGTGCTGATCACCACACTGACCGCGTTCCTGCTGGGCTTCTCACCGGAACTCGCGGATCCAGCCAAAGTCATGGGCACCTCAAAGGGGTTGTCCATTGCCCTCAACGGTTTCAGCAACACCGCTTGGGCACTGGTCGGTGGCGCGCTGTTCCTCGCCGCCGCGATGACGCACACCGGCCTCGACAAACGCATCGCACTCGTCGTGCTCTCCAAGGTCGGCGCCAAGACCAATCGCGTCCTGATCGGCGTCATCGTCGTCGGCTTCCTGCTCAGTTTCGTCGTTCCCAGCACGACGGCGCGCGTCTCCTGCATGGTGCCAATCGTCATGGGCATCATCGTCGCTTTCGGCGTGCCGCTGAAAAGCCGCTTTGCTGCGGTCCTGATGATTGCGGTCGCACAGGCCGACAGCCTGTGGAACATTGGCATCAAGACCGCCGCTGCGCAGAACATGATCGCCGTCAGCTTCATCGAAAAGCAGCTCGGCGTGAATATCTCCTGGCTCGACTGGTTCATTGCGGCCGCGCCGTTTTCGGCGATCATGTCCGTCATCCTGTATTTCGTACTGATCAAGATGATGCCGCCGGAAACGAAGGAAATCGCCGGCGGCCAGGCCATCGTTGCCAAGGCGCTCGCCGAACTTGGACCGATGAAAGGCAACGAGAAAAAGCTGACGTTCATCTCGCTAACGCTGCTCTTCTTCTGGGCAACCGAAAAGATTCTTCATCCGTTCGACACCTCGACAACGACAATTGCCGCCATCGCCCTCATGTTCCTGCCGCGCATCGGCGTCATGAACTGGAAGCAGGCTCAGGGCGCCATCCCCTGGGGAACGCTGGTTCTGTTCGGCATCGGCATCAGTCTGGGTTCCGCCCTGCTGTCCACCAAGGCGGCACCGTGGCTGGCCACCTGGATCAGCGGTGCATTCGGGCTGCAGACGGCCTCCGCCATGGTCATTTTGGCCACGCTGGCGGCCTTCCTGATTATCATCCACCTCGGTTTCGCCAGCGCGACTGGGCTGGCCGCCGCGATGATTCCGATCATCATCTCGGTGCTCCAGAGCGTCAAGACGCCCGGCATCGACGTCGTCGGCATGACCATGATCCTGCAGTACGTAGTAAGCTTTGGCATGATCCTGCCGGTCAACGCACCGCA
>CAYUYI010000621.1:0-1267 GCA_964448995.1 uncultured Propionivibrio sp.
CAGATGCGCTACCAGGCTGCGCTACGCCCCGAAGAAGCGCGCATTCTACAGATTGTGCCGACCAAGGTCAATCGGAATAATAGTAAAAAACATACGATCCGCGACTCGAACGTAAGGCCCGAAGATTCCCAAAAAAATGCAAGACAGAAAGCACACCAAGGGCTATTGTTAACCCACAGGGCGCACAACGTTAACAAGCTGCTTGCAGCACTACGTAATTTCTGATATTAAGTCGCATTTTTGCAAAAACAGAGGACGGTCTCAGAACATGCCTGAAGAAATGCTCCACAAACAGTTCGCTCCTTACACTCCCAAAAAAGGCGAAGAATACATGAGCAACCGGCAACGGACTCATTTCCGAACCATTCTGGAAACGCTGAAGACCGAACTGATGCATGACATCGAACGCACGGTACATACCATGCAGGATGAAGCGACAGTTTTTGCCGATCCCAATGATCGCGCCAGCCAGGAAACCGATATTGCCATCGAACTACGCAACCGTGATCGCGAGCGCAAGTTGATCAAGAAGATCGACGAAACCATCGCACTGATCGACAGTGGCGACTACGGCTATTGCAACAGTTGCGGCGTTGAGATCGGTATCAAGCGCCTTGAGGCACGTCCAACGGCTTCGCTTTGCATCGACTGCAAGACACTTGAGGAAGTCCGCGAAAAACAAGTGGCAAAATAACCAGCCTTCGACCAACCGTTCCACAGAGAAACTGAGGCGGTTTTAGGTTTAAGGCAATAAAAAAAGGACGCCTCGGCGTCCTTTTTTCTGCTTCGCAGAGCTTCACTGAGGCGCGACAGGAGCCGGAGCAGCCGGCGCAACACCACCTTCCTCAACCGTCACAGCCTTCATTGACAGACGGACGCGACCCTTTTCATCAGCCTCGAGCACCTTGACGCGGACCTTCTGACCTTCCTTCAGGTAGTCAGCCACGGCATTCACGCGCTCGTTGGCAATCTGCGAAATATGGAGCAGGCCGTCACGGCCCGGCAGGATGCTGACAATAGCTCCGAAATCGAGGAGCTTCAGCACAGTGCCTTCGTACACCTTGCCCACTTCGACATCGGCAGTAATGGCTTCAATACGCGCTTTGGCGGCATTGGCGGCATCGCCATTGACCGACGCGATAGTGATCGTGCCATCTTCCTTAATGTCAATCTGAGTACCAGTTTCTTCGGTAATCGCACGGATCACGGCGCCGCCCTTGCCAATCACGTCACGAATCTTCTCGGGATTGATCTTCATCGTGTAGAG
>CAYUYI010000622.1:0-1267 GCA_964448995.1 uncultured Propionivibrio sp.
GCTTCGGAAGGTGCGATGAAGGGCGTGCTCGGCTACACGGAGCAAAAGGTTGTGTCGACCGACTTCCGCGGCGAGACCTGCACCTCTGTGTTCGACGCCGAAGCCGGCATCGCGCTCGACCCGACCTTCGTCAAGCTGGTGTCGTGGTACGACAACGAATGGGGCTACTCCAACAAAGTGCTGGAGATGGTCCGCGTGATGGCCTCGAAGTAACCCCGGTCTAAACCCCCTGGGGGAAGGGAGAAGAGCACACGCTCCGACCCCCTTCCCCTTTTTCTTTTGCCACTCTCATACGGATCATTACCATGACATTCAAACGCCTCACCGACCTCGACGTCGCGGGCCAGCGCGTCTTCATCCGCGCCGACCTCAACGTCCCGCAAGACGACAATCTCGCCATCACCGACGACACCCGCATCCGCGCCGCGCTGCCCGGCATCCAGTACGCGCTCTCAAAGGGCGCTGCCGTGATGGTCACTTCGCACCTCGGCCGCCCGACCGAAGGCGAATTCAAGCCCGAAGACTCGCTGGCCCCGGTTGCCAAGCGCATGTCCGAACTGCTAGGCAAGGATGTCCGCCTCGTCCAGAACTGGGTTGACGGCGGTTTCGACGTCAAGCCGGGTGAAGTCGTTATGCTCGAAAATGCCCGCTGCAACAAGGGCGAGAAGAAGTGCAGCGACGAACTCTCGCAGAAGATGGCCGCACTATGCGACGTGTGGGTGATGGACGCCTTCGGTACCGCCCACCGCGCCGAAGCCACCACCTACGGTATCGGCAAATTCGCCAAGATTGCCTGCGCCGGCCCCTGCGTCGCTTCCGAACTCGAAGCGCTGACCAAGGCGCTGGCCCAGCCGGCGCGTCCGCTGGTCGCCATCGTTGGCGGTTCCAAGGTCTCGACCAAATTGACCGTCCTCGAAAGCCTGTCGGCCAAGGTCGACCAGCTCGTCGTCGGCGGCGGCATTGCCAACACTTTCCTGCTCGCTGCGGGCAAGAAGATCGGAAAATCGCTGGCCGAAAAGGATCTTGTCGAGCAGGCCAAGTCTGTGATGGCCAAGGTTACCGTGCCGCTGCCGACCGACGTGGTCTGCGCCAAGGAGTTTTCAGCCACCGCCGTCGCTACGGTCAAGAGTGTTGACGATGTCGCCGACGACGACATGATCCTCGACATCGGCCCGCAATCGGCCAAGGCACTGGCCGACATCATCGCCAAGGCCGGCACCGTGGTCTGGAACGGCCCGGTCGGCGTCTTCGAAATGGAACCCTTCGC
>CAYUYI010000623.1:0-1258 GCA_964448995.1 uncultured Propionivibrio sp.
GAACTCATCAAGCAGAAGGCCAAGGTAACGATGGAGCACGTTCCCTACAAAGGGGCAGGTCCGATGCTGACCGACCTGCTCGGCAATCAGATTCCGCTGGCGATAACGGTGTTGTCTTCATCGCTGCAGCACGTCAAGGCCGGCAAGCTCAAGGCTTACGGTGTGACCGAGCCGCGTCGTGCGGCCGTATTGCCGGAGGTGCCGGCGCTGGCCGAAACCAAGGGGCTGGAAGGTCTCGACATGAGCATCTGGTGGGGCTTCTTCGCGCCGCTCAAGACGCCGGATGAAATCGTCCAGCGTCTGAACAAGGAACTGACCGAGGTGCTCAAGACGCCGGCGGTTGTGCAGAAGCTGACGGAGTCCGGCGTGGTCTTGTCCGTGCGTGGCCCCAAGGATTTTGCCAAGTTTGTCGATACCGAGACGAACAAGTACCGCCAGATCGTGCAGACGGCCAATATCCGGACCGAATAAACCGCACGAATTGCTGCCTGTCCAGGCGTTCCGGCGTTTCGGAACGCCTCTTTTCTTTCTCCGGCTGAGCGCATCGGGTTGTTAGATTCCGACGCCACTGACCAATACCCAAGATTGATTATGTTTCTCGATATCCCCGACTTGAGCCTTCATCGTGCCGGCAATACCGGCATCGACTACGTGCACACCTTCGACAGCGGCGTGGCCGGTCCGCACGTCTGCATCAACGCCCTGACGCATGGCAACGAGATCTGCGGTGCGTGGGCGGTCGATGCCTTGTTGCGCGAAGCGGTTCGTCCTGTATGCGGCAAGCTGAGCCTTTCGTTCGCCAATACCCGTGCCTTCGGGCAGTTCTCTCCTGATCAGCCCGAAGCCAGCCGTTGGGTGGATGAAGACTTCAACCGGTTGTGGGATCCAGCGACACTCGACGGCCCGCGCAATTCGGCTGAGCTGGCGCGAGCCCGAGAGCTGCGTGCTTTCTTCGCCTCGGTGGACTATCTGCTCGACCTGCATTCGATGCATACGCCGGGCCCGGCGATGGGCCTGTGCGGACCGACGCGTGGTGGGCTGGATTTTGCCCATCGGCTGGGTTTGCCGGGCTATGTCGTGATCGATGCCGGGCACAGCGCCGGGCGTCGTCTGCGAGATTTCGCCGATTTTGGTGAGGAAGCCAGCCCGCGTCAGGCTTATCTGGTCGAATGTGGGTTTCATTTCGAGGAAGCGAGCGTTGCTGTGGCGCATGCGGTTTCCCGGCGCTTTCTCGATGTGACCGGCGTCTGTCCGCGGA
>CAYUYI010000624.1:0-1258 GCA_964448995.1 uncultured Propionivibrio sp.
AGCGACGCGCCCATGCGCTGCATTGCGCCTTCATCATCATTTCTTGGTGTTGTATCCTGACTCATGGTTTTACTCCTTGACAGTTAATACCTTGTTGTCCTACTGAAGGCCGGCTGGCAGTTTCATTTCGCGGCACGTCGGGCTGACGATGAAATCCGCCTCGGTCTTGGCGCGGATCTCATCGAGCGAGACACCCGGGGCGATTTCGGTCAGGGTGAGCTTTCCATCGATGAAGCGGAAGAACGCCAGTTCGGTCGCAATGGCGCTCACCTTGTGTGCTGCCGTCAGCGGCAGGTTGCAGCGTTTGAGGATCTTGGCCCCGCCTTCCTTGGTGGCGTGTTCCATGGCAACGATGACGTGCTTGGCCCCGGTGACAAGGTCCATCGCCCCGCCCATGCCGGGAATCATCTTGCCCGGCACCATCCAGTTGGCGAGGTTGCCTTCCTGGTCGACCTGCAACCCGCCCAGCACGGTCACGTCGACGTGACCGCCACGAATGATGGCAAAGGAGAGGGCGCTGTCGAAGAAGGCCGTTCCGGGCACCATGCCGCAGGACTTGCCGCCGGCGTTGACGAGATCCGGGAGCGGTTCGCCTTCCAGCGGCCCGAGGCCGAGGAAGCCGTTTTCCGATTGGAGGGTGATATGCACGCCTTCGGGCAGGTAGTCGGGAATCAGCGTCGGCAGGCCGATGCCGAGATTGACGACGTCTCCATCCTTGAGTTCCTGGGCGACGCGCGCAGCAATGAGGGTCTTGGCGTCCATGTTATTGCTCCCCGGCAAGGATGAGGGCGTTGATGAGGACGCCCGGGGTCATGACGAGGTCGGGATCGATCGCGCCCGGTTCGACGATTTGATCGACTTCGGCGACGACGTAGTCGGCGGCCATGGCCATCAGTGGGTTGAAGTTGCGGGCGGCACGCTGATAGACGAGGTTGCCTTTTTCGTCGGCGAGGTGAGCTTTGAGGATGGCGAGGTCGGCGCGCAGCGGGCGTTCGACGAGGTAGTCGATGCCGTCGAAGCTGAGTTTGGTTTTGCCGTCTTCGACGATGGTGCCGACGCCGGTGGGGGTGAGAACGCCGCCGAGGCCGGCGCCGCCGCAGCGGATGCGTTCGGCCAGGGTGCCCTGGGGAACGAGTTCGACGTCAAGTTCGCCGGCAATCATCTGGCGGCCAGTCTCGGGGTTGGTGCCGATGTGCGAGGCGATGACTTTTTTGACGCGCTTGGCAGCAATCAAAATGCCAATGCCGGAATCCGGCGT
>CAYUYI010000625.1:0-1258 GCA_964448995.1 uncultured Propionivibrio sp.
TCAGGATGCTATGCGGGATCGCTTTCAGATCTTGCGGCGGTAGCGCGATGACGCACTGATTCAGCATGTGATCGACCGGCTGGCCGTTGGCATCCAGAAAGGTGCCGAGAATTTCGCCAATTGCCCCCAGGCGTTTGAGTTCGGGTATCCGATCCCGCACGCTGCCAATTGTGCTGAGGGACGTCATTTTCGTTCCCGGGGTCAGATCGCCGCAGGAGGTGATTGCCAAATCGGAACGCCGTGCCCGTGCCATGACCTCGTTGACGCCACTGTGCGTTAGCAGAATCTCGCGACTTTCGATGCTGGGACAATACACGGGGGCCGTCACGAAATAGCACTCGGAACCGAGCGTTCGCGCCAGTTCTGTGGAAACGTCGAAAGAATTCGTCTCGGAGGCGCGCATGAGGCCGCCCATTAATGAAACCACTGAGCTGTCTTTGAGCTTTCGGGGGCGCAGACGCTTGATACTGGCACTCAGCGTACGTCCCCAACCGACCGAGAAGCACTGTCCATCTTCGATCAGGTCATCAAGCATGACCCCTGCTGCATCGCCGATCATCCGTCGCTGTTGATCATCGTCACTGACGGCCGGTACCACGGAAACACACTTGAGGCCGTACCTGTCGCGCAGCCGCTCCTCAAGTTCAACGCAGCCTGCCAGCGGCAGGCGGATGTCTACGACCACCGAGCCATCCTCGCGCAACTGTCCGGCGATTTTATTGACGCGAGCGCGGGCAATGCCGAGACGATCGGAAATCTCCTGTTGTGTCAGACCGGCAACGTAGTAATACCAGGCAATGCGGGCACGTAATTGCTCTCCGCTCTGGATGGCTGGTTCATCGCTGGTCTTTGGCATATCGATGGGCAACACGGCATTAACTCGGGTCTGGGCGACAATCACCGAAGATCGGTCTTCGGCGGCTCGTTAAGGAGAGCCTATTCTATACAAATGTTGTTGTAAACGTACAAAAGTATTGTGTACGGCAAAGACAAGAAAATAAAACGGGCGCAATTGCGCCCGTTTGACTGCTAAGCCCCAGCAATTTTAGAAGCCGACCCCCAGCAGAATATAAGCTGAAATCAGCGTCCCCACGAAGGCGGAACCGTAGCACAGCAGCTTTGCTCCCGTGCCGGCGTGAATGCCGAACTCATGCAAGGAGTGGTAGATGCGATGCACGGCATGCCACATGAACAGCGCGATGACGGCGAAAATGAAGCCCTTGCCGATGAAATTCTGGGCAAAAGCCAGCATCTTCGG
>CAYUYI010000626.1:0-1250 GCA_964448995.1 uncultured Propionivibrio sp.
GGCAACCAATTATCTGTACTCCGGTGCCACGGCTTCTCCATATAACCGCACGCAGGCAGCCCCGGTGATGGCAGGTTATCTGGTCGTTTCGGCAGCCCACACCCCGGCCGGGGACAATGTGAGCATCAAACGGGCGACCGCAGCGAATACCACGGTCAGCGATACGGATTTTTCAGTGGGGACGCCGGATTGCGTGAGTGGTTGCACGCACAAGAAAGTGTCCGGGATGCCGACGAGTTTCCGCTACGGCCGCGCCCGTCTGCAAAACGCTTACGGTTCCGAGTTGCTTGACTTGCCGATGACCTTCCGTGCCGAATATTGGTCCGGGGCTGCCACCGGTTGGGCATTCAATTCTGCGGATACCTGCACGGATGCAACCCTCTCTTTCGCTCAGGTCGGGGCAACCAATATCACCGCGAGCACCTGCGTCATCGAACCGGGCAACGTCAGTGGGAAAGGCTGTGCGGTGGCGCCGGCCGTGGCTAACCGTAAATATCTGGAGTCCGGGGTGACCGGCACGGACAGCAACGGAGTGGCGGGCTTTGCCGGTAATTTCAACCTCTGGCTGAGAGCCCCCGGTAGCGGCAATGCCGGCACGATTCGGGTCGACGCGGTGGTGCCGAGCTGGCTGCAGTTCAACTGGACCGGTACGGTCGGCAACCCGTCGGCGCGCGCCACGTTTGGCGTTTACCGTTCCGGGCCGATCATCCATCGCCGCGAGATGTACTGAGATGCGGCATCCGTGCGAGTCGGGATTCACGCTGGTCGAGTTGGTGGTCATCCTCATTGTCACCGGGATTCTCGCGGTGGCGGTGGTGCCGCGCTTCTTCGGGAATGAATTCGAGGAGCGGGGTTTCCACGACGGCCTCAAGGCGGCGCTGCAGCATGCCCGTCACATGGCCGTCGCCAGCCGTCGCTTCGTGTGCGTGACCAACACCAACGGCACCGGCCCGGCGGCGACGGCGGTGGTGACGATGGATACGCGCGTGCCTGAAGGTAACGAGGGTAACAACGTGGTTTGTGCGGTGGGAGGCAATACGGTCGCTATCGACTTGCCGGCCCCACGCGCGGGCTGCGCAACCAATGCCGTGTGCGCGCCAAATGGGGTGGCGCTGGGCGGCGGCAGCGTGATTTTCGATCCGCTCGGGCGTTCGGTGACGGCCGCCAAAGGGCTGGCGGCGGTGGCGACACTGACGGTCAGCAACGAGGCCAACATCACCGTGCAGCCGGAAACGGGGTGGGTGCAATGA
>CAYUYI010000627.1:0-1249 GCA_964448995.1 uncultured Propionivibrio sp.
GCAGCATCTTGATCTGCATCTCGAACTGCCGCGCCAAGCTGATCATGCTGACCATCGAATCGACCGCATTGACGTTGCTGCCTTCCAGCGTTTCCGAGGCTAAGCGCACGTTTTCGTCGGCATTGGCCGGCGCGCCGCCGATCACCCGGAACAACCCGTCATCGCCGCGGGTCAGGGTGTTCTCGGCAGGATTGACGAGCTTGATCCGACCGACGACATTGACGTTGTTTGGCGTTCCAAAAAGCGGGATCGCCGATACCGTTCCATCCGGGGAAATCGCGATGCTGTTATCCGGCGGCAAGGCGATCGGACCACCATCCCCCAGAACATTCAGCCCGCTGGCTGTCTGCAACTGGCCGTTGGCATTGACCTGCAGGTTGCCGGCACGTGTGTAGGCTTCGTTTCCGTCCGGTGTTTCCACCGCAATCCAGCCTGCGCCTTGCACGGCCACATCAAGCGGTCGCCCGGTCGCCATCATCGGCCCCTGATCGAAAACATCAACGACCGAAGCATCAACGACGAAGGCACGGGTTGGCGCGCCTTCGCCTTGCACCGGCACAGCCCGGAACTTATGTTCCATGCTGCGGAATCCCACCGTCGATGCGTTGGCCAGATTGTGCGCCACGCCCGCCTGCTGCAGGAAGGCGTGCTTGGCGCCGGTCATCGCGGTATAGATCAGGCGATCCATGTCAGCCCTTTAGGTCCAGTTTCATTCGGATTAGCGCAGATTGACCAGCGTCTGCATGATCGCGTCCTGCGTCTTGATCGTCTGGGCATTCGCCTGATAATTGCGTTGCTGGGTGATCATGTTGACCAGTTGCGCCGTGAGATCGACGTTCGACTCTTCGATCGATGCCGATTGCAGCACGCCACGACTGCCCGTCCCCGCCGCACTCACCAGTTCCGGCCCGGACACCGTGGTTGCCGCCCACTGGTTATTCCCTAAAGACTGCAGTCCATTCGGGCTGGCGAAGGTCGCCAGAACAACCTGCCCCAGATTGCGCGACTGGCCGTTGCTGTAACGCCCCTGCACGATGCCGTCGGCACCGACGCTCAAGCCGGTCAGGCTACCGGTCGTATATCCGCCCTGGGTCATGCGGTCGACACTGGAGGCACTGCCATATTGCGTCGTTCCGGTGAAATCAATGGCGCCCGGTGACCATGGGGAAGCAGCGCCGGTAGTCAGCGTCCAAGTCGGCAGGGTCAGCGGCATCGCCGGTGGCGTATCCAGCACGCCGGACGAGGTGAA
>CAYUYI010000628.1:0-1245 GCA_964448995.1 uncultured Propionivibrio sp.
AGGACCGTGCTCAGGCGGCGCAGGATCGCCAGCCGGCCATCCAGCCCGACCAGAAAGATCGCCACGCTCGAGGTATCGAGAATCTGCTGAAGCAGCGATTCCCGCTGGTTCAAGGACAGCAGCAAGGCATTGAACCCGCCAACCAGCTGACCGATTTCGTCATCGCGAACAACAGTCAAAGGCTGAACCTGCTCCGGGCTGCCGGACTGATTTTTCAACGCTTGCGTTGCCAGCAACAACGGCGCCATCTGCCGCCTCAGGAAAACCCAGATCAGCGAACCGGCAAGCAGCGTCAGCAGCAGCGTTGCCAGTACCACGCGCCGCTCAATCTCACGCATCGGCGCAAACGCCTCGTTCGTCGGCAACACGGCAGCAACATACCAACCCGCAATGGGAACACCCTTGGCTGAAGCAAGCGTTTCCTGGCCATGATGGTTGACCGCAATGCCGTAGCCCTCGAAGCCCTGAATGAAGCGATCGAGTAATTCGAACTTTCCTTCCGGCGGCAACGACTCCATGACACGCGACTTGTCTGTCGCGGTGACCACTAGGCGTCGTTCAGGCACCACCAACAAATAGCCACCGGTCTCTCCATACTGGTTTTCAGCAATCCGGTCGAGAAAATTGTTTTCCTGCATGTTGATGACGCCAGCCAGAACGCCAACGGTCTGCCCGGTCGCGTTACGCAAGGGAACGGCAATGACGATCAGCGGAACCTTGAGCACACGGCCAATGATCGGTCCGCTGATGACCGTGCGCCCTTCGCTCAACACAATTTGCACATAATCGCGATCGCGATAGCTGACGCCGGTCCGAGCGAGCATCGTCGGCACCGCGGCGATCGCCACGCCGTCGGCCCCAGTGGCGAAGGTGCCGCCGTTGAAAAGCTCGTAGATATCCCGCCAGCGTTCAAGGTGCGCCTGCATGGCCGCTGGACCGGCCTGCATGGCCGGGCGTGCCTGATACGCCACCTCTTCCAGGCTACGAATCCGGTCCGCGAGTTCATGATTGACCTGATTCGCCACCAACGTCACCGTCGAGAACTGCTGTTCTCCCAGCAGATGCACCATGTCACTGCGCAGATTGCGCGTGGCATAGAAAGTCAGCGACCAGATGCCGGCAACGAAAATGGCCAGCGTCACGACGATAATTTTGGTTTTCAGCGAACGTCGAGACGCTTTCAGCAATCCGGCGAAATTGAGCAACGCACGAACCATGGTTTTTCAACTCAAATAGTCACTTGAC
>CAYUYI010000629.1:0-1241 GCA_964448995.1 uncultured Propionivibrio sp.
CCTTGCTGCTTTGCCAGTTCAAGAATCTGCCTGTGCCGCGCGTTCAGCTTTGATTCGGTCGTCCGCTTGGTCATTCCGGTTCTCCGCCTGTCGGCGATTATTCATTGAGAATGCCATTCTACAGCGAAGCCCATAAGGCGTGGACAGACGCCGCCCGGCGCAAGCCGGGCGGTGAAAGGCGAAAACGTCTTTCTATCTTATTCTGATGCTTCCCAGGCGCGTGAGCGTTCCACGGCCTTGGTCCAGCCCTTGTACTTCTGGTCGCGGTCGGCAGCGGCCATGGCGGGCTTGAAGGTGCGGTCAACGTTCCACTTGGCGGCGATTTCTGCCTTGTCTTTCCAGAAGCCGACGGCCAAACCGGCGAGGAAAGCTGCGCCCATGGCCGTGGTTTCGGTGACCATCGGACGGTCGACTGGTACGCCGAGGATGTCCGACTGGAACTGCATCAGGAAGTTGTTGGCGACAGCGCCGCCATCGACCTTCAGTGCCTTGAGCTTGATGCCGGAATCGTCTTCCATGGCCTGCAGCACGTCGCGGGTCTGGTAGGCGATCGATTCGAGCGTGGCGCGGACAATGTGGTTGCGATTGGCACCGCGCGTCAGGCCGACGATGGTGCCGCGCGCATACATGTCCCAGTACGGCGCGCCGAGGCCGACGAAGGCCGGGACGACATAGACGCCGTGGGTGTCATGCACCGCCGAGGCGAGTTCTTCCGACTGAGCAGCGTTGTCGATAAGCTTGAGTTCGTCGCGCAACCATTGCACAGCAGCCCCCGCCACGAAGATGCTGCCTTCGAGCGCGTATTCGACCTTGTTGTCGACGCCCCAGGCGATGGTGGTAAGCAGGCCGTTATGCGAAGGAACGCGTTTCTCGCCGGTGTTCATCAGCATGAAGCAGCCGGTGCCGTAGGTGTTCTTGGCCATGCCGTCGGAGAAGCAGGCTTGACCGAACAGCGCTGCTTGCTGGTCGCCGGCGTCACCGGCAATCGGGATCTCGGCGCCGCCGAAGGTCTGCGCGTCGGTGTGGCCGTAGACACAGCTCGACGGCTTGACTTCCGGCAGCATGCAGGCCGGGATGTCGAGTTCGGCGAGAATTTCTTCGTCCCAGCGCAGCGTCCGGATATTGAAGAGCATCGTGCGCGAGGCGTTCGAGTAATCGGTCACGTGTGCCTTGCCGCGCGTGAGATTCCAGATCAGCCAGGTGTCGATGTTGCCGAACAGCAATTCACCCTTCTTTGCGCG
>CAYUYI010000630.1:0-1236 GCA_964448995.1 uncultured Propionivibrio sp.
AGATGTACGCCAAGCAAGCCAAGGAATGCGACATCATCATCACCACCGCGTTGATCCCTGGCAAACCGGCGCCCAAGCTGATTACCGCCGAGATGGTGCAGAGCATGAAGCCGGGCAGCGTCATCGTCGACATGGCTGGCGAACAGGGCGGCAACTGCGAGTTGACCGAGCCGGGCAAGGCCGTCGTCAAGCACGGCGTCACCATCATCGGCTACACCGATCTGCCCAGCCGTCTAGCCAAGCAGTCCTCGATGCTTTACTCGAACAACCTGCTGCGCCTTACTGAGGAACTGTGCAAGACCAAGGATGGCAACATCAACGTCAACATGGAAGACGATGCCATTCGCGGCCTGACGGTAGTCAAGGAAGGCAACATCACCTGGCCCGCGCCACCGCTCAATCTGCCCGCCCCGCCCGCCAAGCCGGCGGTGGCTGCGGCCGCCCCTGCCGCCAAGAAGTCCGCACATGGACACGGCGGCGGCGAGCCGATGCCGGCCAGCAAGATGGCGATCGTCGTCGCCGTGGCTGCCGCGCTGTTCTGGTTGATCGGCGCCTATGCCCCAACGGCCTTCCTCGGCCACTTCACCGTCTTCGTACTCGCCTGCTTCATCGGCTACATGGTGGTCTGGAACGTCAAGCCCTCGCTGCATACGCCGTTGATGAGCGTCACCAACGCGGTCAGCAGCATCATCGCCATCGGCGCGCTCGTGCAGATTGCCCCACCGCTCGCCGCTGACATCGCGCGTCCCGACATGATCATTCGCTGGCTCGCCGTCGTTTCGATCGCGCTCGCCACCATCAATATGTTCGGCGGCTTCGCTGTCACCCGGCGCATGCTGGAAATGTTCCGCAAATAAGGAGAATTGAACATGTCTGCAAGTTTGGCTACCGTCTCCTATCTCGGAGCAACCATCCTCTTCATCCTGTGCCTGGGCGGCCTTTCCGATCAGGAAACGGCACGGCGTGGCAATCTTTACGGCATCCTCGGCATGGCCATCGCGGTGCTGGCCACCGTTTTCGGCCCGCGCGTCGGTACGGCCGGTCTGTCTTGGATCATCGGTGCGATGGTCATCGGCGGAGCGATCGGTCTTTACGCCGCGCGTACTGTCCAGATGACCCAGATGCCAGAACTCGTCGCCTTGATGCACAGTTTGGTCGGTCTGGCCGCCTGTCTCGTTGGCTACGCGAGCTACATCGACACCTCGATCACCTTCACGGGTGCTGAGAAAGCAATTC
>CAYUYI010000631.1:0-1234 GCA_964448995.1 uncultured Propionivibrio sp.
ACGGCTTCGCGTACCAATGCGGCGAGTTGGCCCGTGGTTGCAAGCGGCTGCTCGCTCCGAGCAGCCACAATCTTCTTTGCAATCTGGAAAGCAAACCGTTCTTCGCCATAATTTCTGATGACCTCCGTGATTTCCTTAATGTCGGCGCTCGCCAGAAATGACGCCGCGGTCTCGCCTTGCGTGGTATCCATGCGCATATCCAGCGGCGCATCAAAACGGAAGCTGAACCCCCGCTGTCCCTCATCGATCTGTGGCGACGACACCCCGATATCCAGCAGCACGCCATCCACAGCCCCGATTCCGATTTGTTGCAATCCCCCGGCCAATTCTCCGAAGGCATGGTGCAACACGGTCAGACGTCGATCCTGAATGGATTGCGCCACCGCCACCGCCTGCGGATCACGGTCGAAGGCCACCAGGCGCCCGTTCGCGCCCAACCGCTCTAGGATTGCCCGACTATGGCCGCCGCGACCGAAGGTGCCGTCGACATAGGTACCGGCAGGTTTTACCGCCAATGCCTCGACTGCCTCCTGCAACAGAACTGTTTGATGCAGCGGACTTCCGCTCACAGCGCCAGCCCCTCGAGATCCGGCGGTAGCAGTTGATCGCCCATGCCGGTAAAGATATCCAGCTGTTTTTGCCAGTTGGCATCCGACCAGATTTCAAAATGGCTCCCCTGGCCGACCAGCCACACCTGCTTTTCCAGCTGGGCGAACTGGCGTAACTCGGGCGCGACCAGCAGGCGCCCGACCGAATCGAGTCCTTCGTCACGCGCATTACCGACCAGCAGGCGCTTGATCGCAGCAGACTGCGGGTTGAAGCTGGAAGCGGCCAGCAGCTTGTCGCGAATCGGCGCCCAGGCCGTTTGCGGGTAAAGCAGCAGGCAACGATGCGGATGAGCCGTCAGCACGAGCTGCCCCCCGGATGCCTCGACGAGCGCCTCCCGGTGGCGCGCCGGAACGGCGAGCCGACCTTTGACATCGAGACTTAGCGCGGTCGCACCCTGAAACATCGAACCTCAACCCCTTCACACACCGCGGAGAACCCATTTCCCCACTTTTTACCACTTCCGCCCACTTTAAGACAAAGATTTTGGCAAAGCAAGGAGTTTTTTCGATTTTTTTCAATCCGTACAAGGACTTATCGCATGATTGGCATAAAATTTTTAAATAAAATCCCCTTTAAAAACAAGGTAAAAAAATTACAACTTAAAGTGGTTTATCAAAACACGCCC
>CAYUYI010000632.1:0-1229 GCA_964448995.1 uncultured Propionivibrio sp.
CCGAGGTAGCGATCGAAGGCGACGAGCGCCCTCCTCCCGCCGCTGAGATTCTCCAGCGGCAGGGCAACAGAAGACGAATGCATTAGACCCTCCCGGTCAGGACAGCTTGCCGACAGCCTGCTCCAACAGCCCCCAGGCCTCGTCACCGAACTTCTTGCGCCATTCTTCGTAGAAACCGGATTGTTTCAGCGCGGCACGGAAGGTTTCAGGCTTGGCCGAATTGAAGGTCATGCCCTTGGCCTTGAGTTCGGCCATCGTCGAATCGTTCAATGCACGCACGTCGGCACGTTCCTTGACGATCGCCTCGTTGAAAGATGACGAAAGAATTTTCTGCAGATCCTCAGGCAACTCTTTCCACGCACGGCCATTGATGATCATCCACCAGCCATCCCACATGTGATTCGTCAGCGAGCAGAATTTCTGCACTTCATACATCTTGGCAATTTGGATGATCGACAGCGGATTTTCCTGCGCGTCGTAGACCTTGGTCTGCAATGCCGTGTACAGCTCGGCAAATTGCAAGCTGCCCGGCGCAGCACCGAGACCCTTGAACATCGAGATGGCCAGCGGGCTGACCGGCACGCGAATCTTGAGACCGGCCATATCCTGCACGGTGTTGATCGGCTTGCCACTGGTTGTCATCTGGCGGAAACCGTTATCCCAGACCCGTTCCAACGCATGCAAGCCGACCTTTTCGAAGGCTGCGCGGACGTGCCCCCCGAGTTTTCCGTCCATCGCCGCCCAGACCTGATTGTAATCGGCAAAAGCAAAACCGATGGCGTTGATCGCGGCCACCGGCACGAGGGTGGAAATACCCAATGAAGCCGGCGTGTACATCTGGATGCCGCCACTTCTAACCTGCGACAGCATGTCGTTGTCACCACCCATCTGACCATTCGGGAAAATTTTGATTTCCAGACGCCCCTTGGACTCGGCAAAAACGCGATCCGCGGCTTCCTGCGCCCGTATGTGCAGCGGATGGTGAACCGGCTGGTTGTGACCGAACTTGAATGAAAATTCCGGCGCCGCCGCACGGGCGAATCCGGGAATCGAACTGACTGCCGCCACGACAGGTGCTGCAGCCAACGTACGGAGAACATTACGACGAGAAGAATCGACCATGGTGACACCTCCTTGAATAGTAAATAGGTCCAACCCCCAATTAAACCCCCGGCAATGGTCGCTCAACGACACAGCAGCCCGTTGCCGTGTAAAACCGCAACTCCCCC
>CAYUYI010000633.1:0-1220 GCA_964448995.1 uncultured Propionivibrio sp.
TGACGATGTGCAGCAGCGCCACGGCCAGGATGAAGCCGCCGTAGAACCAGTTGGCCACGTAGATGTGCGACACGGTGCGCTTGAAGATCGTGCCGAAGAAGACGATGGCGTAGGCCACCCAGACCAGCGCGATGAGGATATCGATCGGCCACTCGAGTTCGGCGTATTCCTTGCCTTGCGTCAGCCCCAGCGGCAGCGTGATCGCCGCCAGCACGATGACCAACTGCCAGCCCCAGAACACGAAGGACGCCAGCCCGTCGGAAAACAGCCGGGTGTGGCAGGTGCGCTGCACCACGTAGAACGAACTACCCATCAGCGCGCAGCCGCCAAAAGCGAAGATCACGGCGTTGGTGTGCAAAGGACGTAATCGCCCGAAATGCAGGAAACCGAGGTTCAACTCCGGCCAGACGAGCTGGGCGGCGATGATCACGCCGACCAGCATGCCGACGATGCCCCAGATGACGGCCATGACGGTGAATTGCCGCACGACCTTGTAGTTATAGGCAGACTGGATTTCCGACATGGACCCACCTCGCTTTTATCATTGAAACAGTGCCAACGCCAACAGCATTGACCTCAGCCTATGGGCAGGTGCGCTTGACGTCAACCCGAACCTGCCTGTTTAACATCCCCCAATGGCATGAACGGCCCATCAATAGCCATTCTGCCAACATTGACATTGGCCAATGGTGATTGATCTACATCAATCCGTCAAGCACAGAACCCCAATACAAACATGGCGCAACACCAATAAACACGCCATTTACCACAAATTCGCCAAAATCCTTTGATTGACGAAGATCAATCAACACGCCTTCTACTTCTGACCGCCCTCCGGATTGCCGGTACGGTCATCATCCATCAACAGACGATGTCCCGGCCCTTCCAGATCGTCGTACTGGCCACTGCGCAACGACCACCAGAACGCCACGCCAATGGCGAAGACCAGGATCACCGAGAGCGGAATCAGGAGGTAAAGGATTTCCATCAGGTGCGCTCAGACTTCTGCAGCCGCAATGAGTTCAACACCACCAGCAACGAACTGCCCGACATGCCGATGCCGGCCAGCCACGGCGTCACCAGGCCACACGCCGCCAGCGGAATGGCCACCACATTGTAAGCGAAGGCCCACACCAGATTCTGCCGGATCACCGCCAGCGCACGCCGCGCCAGCATCAATCCGTGGGCGAGCTGCACCAGGTTTTCCGAGAGCAACACCA
>CAYUYI010000634.1:0-1217 GCA_964448995.1 uncultured Propionivibrio sp.
GTGGCAGCAGAGGAGGATTTGTTGACCATGGCTCAAAAAGCAGGCTATCCAGCTAAAACCTCGAGACACCAAAACCACGCTGATTTGCGCGTGGCAAGCATTCCCGAACCACGGGGATATGCATTAAACTCCCGAGCCAACGTCGCACACAGGATACGACATGGCCGACACCGAGGTTCATTCCGAACCCGCCCAAGCTCCGCAGACCATCGAAATCGAGCAAACAGACGAGTACAGCCGCTATCTGCTGTATTCCCGCACCGAAATTCTGGCCGTCCTGCGCACGCTGATTCAGAAAGTGGCGTTGATCACCGTCCATTTTGATCAGGGCAAATCCTTTCTGCTCACCTCGATGCTCGCCTTCACCGAAGACCAGCACGGGTTCATCCTGGATGTCGGCGCCGACCCGGAAATGAACCAGAAAGCCGTGCTGGCCAATCGACTGATCCTGACCGCTGTGGTCGACAAGGTAAAAATTCAGTTTCGTGCCGAGGGCTTGTCGCTGACGAGCCACGAAGGGCGCCCGGCTTTCCAGGGAAAGCTACCGGATGCCCTGCTGCGTCTGCAGCGCCGCGAGTTTTTCCGCCTCTCGACACCGATCGCCACGCCCGTCATGATGAACGCCGTCGTGCGCCGCCCCGATGGCAGTGCGCTCAGCGTCGATATCCCGCTTTTCGACATCAGCGGCGGCGGCGTCGGCCTGATGGTTTCTCCGGAAGTCGCCGGTTATCTTCAGAAAGGCGAGGTCCTTTCCGACTGCCGGATTCGGCTGCCGGATGAAGGCCTGCTCGTCGCCAAGCTCGTCATCCGCAACAAATTCGATGTCACCACCCGCAGTGGCGGCCAGTTCGTGCGCGCCGGCTGTGAATTCATCGAAATCCCGCCATCTCGGCTCAACATGGTGCAACGCTACATCACCCGTGTTGAGCGCGAACGCAAGGCACGGCTGAGCGGGTTGAGTTAACCGGAATACCCGCGTTAAACGAAGACGGCGCCCGCGGGCGCCGTCGTGCTGTTCGTTTCGGAACGTTGGATCAGACCTGCATGTTCATCACGTCGTGGTACGCCGTCACCAGTTTATTGCGCACCTGAACCATTTCCTGAAACGAAAGATTTGCCTTCTGCAAGGAAACCATGACTTCGTGCAGATTGGCGGTGCTGTTGTCGCCGGCGGCAAAATTTGCCGCCATCGCTTCCGCCTGTTGTTGCGTCTGATT
>CAYUYI010000635.1:0-1214 GCA_964448995.1 uncultured Propionivibrio sp.
GCCCAGTAGAAAAAGCGGATTTTCTGCAGGCCGTACAACGCAACGAACATGGCCATCACGCCGGAAAGCGCGCCGGAGGCGCCGATGCCCGGTGCCAGGCGGTCGCCGTTGAACAACCAGTCGAAACCCGCGGCGCCGATGCCGGAGATTAGATAGAAAAGCAGGTAACGGCGCTTGCCGAGCGTTTCTTCGACCAGGTAGCCGACGATGAACAGAATGGCCATGTTGCCAAGCAAGTGATCGAAGCTGCCGTGCAGGAACATGTGGCCGATGAGGCCGGACAAGGTTGGGGCAGCGGGTTTGAAGCCGAAACGTTCAACGATTGAGCGCGATTGCAGGCGGTCGTACTCATTACGTTGCCGTTGCCAGCTCGCGTAGTCCGCATCCGATGGGGTGATGATCTGCCCCGCGCGCAACCGCTTCATGAAGCCTTCGTCGGCTTCCATGGCGTATTGCAAGCGCCACCAGCGCTTGTTTTCCAGCGCCTTGGTGGCTTGGGCTGCCTGGCGCGATTGCCCGGTTTCCTCGAGATGCCTGATGTAGCGCGGCAGCTCGAGTTGCGGCAGCGTCGACGCTGCGTAGTATTGCCGGGCTCTTGCCTCGCGCTGCTCGTCGCCGCTCTGAAGCCCGAAGAAAATCAGCGTGTTGATCAGGATCAGCAACAGCGTGATCAGGGGAGGGTGGCGCCAATCGGGGCTGCGGCTGACAGGAATGATGAGCATGATGCGGGATTATGCCATTAGCGCTGAGTCGGCGGCGAAATGCGGTACCGGAGAGGTCGCCGCGTGGCCTGTTTGTTTTTGGAGGCCCGCCGCGATGATGCGCTGCGCGACACGCCATGATCCGCGTGAAATGTTCGCGCCGGGCGTCGAGATCACCGCTGCGTCTTCAGTATGAGATAGTATCTGGCGCGATGAATGCCCTGAGCCGAATTCTCCGCCGCTATTGGCCGTCCAGCCTGCGCATGCAGCTGATGCTGGTGCTGCTGCCGATCGTTGGCTTGCCGATCATTGCGACCGGCTTCGTGCTGCGCCAGCACGCGCACGAGGCGTTCATTCACGAGAAGCAGGAACATCTGCAGGGGATCAACACCCTGCTGGCTCGCCACCTCGAGGATTTGGGCGGCTATGGCGGCATCGTGGCGGAAGGGGGGGCGGCGGCAGGCGATCGCGACGCGCAAATCGCTTTGCTGAACAGCCGCCTGCGTGACTATT
>CAYUYI010000636.1:0-1207 GCA_964448995.1 uncultured Propionivibrio sp.
TATCGGCGGCGGTACCTCGGACTTTTCGCTCGTTCGCCTCTCGCCGCAACGCGCGACACGGCCGGATCGGCGCGAGGATTTGCTGGCCAACGGCGGCGTGCATATCGGCGGCACGGACTTCGACCGCCTGTTCAGCCTGGCCAGCGTCATGCCGCTCTTCGGCTTCCGCAGCCTGCTGAAGAACCAGCGCGAAATACCCTCCCGCATCTATTACGACCTCGCGACCTGGCACACCATCAACGCGGCCTACACGTACCGGGTGCTGACCGAACAGAAGCGCTTTTCATTTGACGCACAGGAACCGGGAAAAATGGCTCGCCTGCTCACGCTGATCGAAAAGCGCGCGGGCCACTGGCTGGCCAACGAGGTGGAGCAGGCAAAAATCGCCCTGTCGGATCAGGAGCGTACGACGCTGGTGCTGGATCGCATCGAAACCGACCTGCGGCGGCAGCTGACCCGCGAGGAGTTTGACGCGGCAACGACCGGTCTGGTCGGCAAAATTGAAACGAAACTTGCCGCGCTCTTTCGCGATGCCGGCGTGGCGCCTGAACGCATCGATACGATCTTCTTTACCGGTGGTGCGAGCGGCGTGCCAAACCTGCGCCGCCGGATTGCAGCCATGCTCCCGCAGGCGCGCCCTGTTGGTGGGGATCTATTCGGGAGCATCGGTGCAGGACTCGCGATCGAGGCCGCACGACGCTACGGGTAGTGCTGACGCATCGATCTTTATCGATTGTCGCGGAATGCCTGTCTGAAGCTTTTCGTGCAAAGGCCGCGGCTTTGAAAAGAATCGCGCGACACCGAAAAAAAGCCCCCGTTTTTTAGTCGGAAAAATGTCGCTTGCCTGGCGACCGCATGCGAGCGCGGTTTATGCACAGTTTTTGTGGATAACTTTGTGGATTGTCGAGTGGATATCGATACAAACCGCCATTCCAATGACGAGTTTCTTGCTTCGCCTATATTTTGGGCATAAAAAACGCTTTGAAAACAGCGTCTTGTTGTAAGCGACTGATTTGTAAGGGTCGGTGTTCCAGATGCAAGGCGTTACAGCAAATCTGTGTATAAATGTCAACACCGGGGCTATTACTTAAGTTATAGGTGCGCTGCTCCGGGCGTCAGTCCCGCGCTGGTATTCTAAAAAAAGAGACAAGGAAACCCGCCGAAGGCGTGGCTATGGACCTCTCCGCAATCTCATTGCGATCACCGC
>CAYUYI010000637.1:0-1200 GCA_964448995.1 uncultured Propionivibrio sp.
TCGCGCAAGACGGCATCGCTGCACGATTCGATACCGATTTCCAGCTCGATCAGCGTGTTTTTCGCCAGTTCGGCGAGATAGTCCAGCGTGGCATCCGGTAGGCAATCCGGCCGGGTACCGATGACAAGACCGGAGATATCGGGATGTTCGAGCGCCGTCCGGTACTGCGAGCGCAAATGCTCGAGCGCACCGTAGGTGTTGGAATAGCTTTGAAAGTAGGCGAGGAAAGCGCGGGTGCCTGGATAACGGCGGCGCATGAAAGCGATGCCGGTGTCGATCTGCTGGCGGATGTCGCGTTGTTCGCGCAAGTAGCTTGGCGTAAAGCCTTCGTTGTTGCAGAAACTGCAGCCGCCGACGCCCAGCGATCCGTCGCGGTTTGGGCAGGTGAAACCGGCATCGATGGATATTTTTTGCAGGCGGCCACCATGCGCTGCCTTGACCCAATCGTTATAGGCGCGATAGCGGCGGCCGCAGAATTCGGGCGGAATGTTTTGAGACATGGCGAATCGTCCGGCGGGGTCAGGACAGCATGTCGTCCTTGTTGACGTGCTGGCGGTAAAGACGCAGGTAGCGTTCATCCGACTGGCGCAGGCGTTCTGCCGCGAGCCGGAAGAAAATCTGCAGCATCCTCGACTGCAATCCGGACGACGCCGAGGTGAGTCGGGAATACGGCCATTTTCCGATGACCACGTCGGTTGCAGCGACGACGGTCGCATTGCGCGGTGCCGGTTTCGGCTCCGCAAAGGCCAGTTCACCGAACAAGGTCCCGGGGTCCAGAAGGGCGATCAGTTTGCCCTGCTGCATGACCTTGGCGTCGCCGGTGAGCAGGAGATAGCAGGACACCGCCTTGGCGCCCTCATACATCAGAACCGTGCCGGCTGGCACCTTGCGCCAGCTCGAAATGCGCAGCAACTCCCAGAGCTTGGCATCGTCCAGCGGCTTGAGTAGCGCGAGTTGGCGCAACTGGTCGTAGAGTTCGGACTCGGCCGGTCGTTCGGTCGCCTGTGGATGCGCTTGCTGTGCACGGGTGCTGTGAGTGGATAACGCCGACAGCACGGAAGGCCAGTTGGCGAAACGTTCTTCGAGGTTGCGCGCGAGCATCCGGTCGAGTAACGGGTTGAGGCTCTCCGGCAGATCGGGCCGGAAACTGGTCAGCGGATCGCGTGTGCCGTTGAGAATCTTGTACATCAGCGCAGCCTG
>CAYUYI010000638.1:0-1195 GCA_964448995.1 uncultured Propionivibrio sp.
AACCACAGGATGCGCCGCGACAGCGCCGCAGCAAGATAGGCGATGACCACGTAGGCCAGCGAATGCTGGCCCATCAGCCCGACATTGGCCACGTCCATCGCCAGCCCGCAAAGGAAACCGGCGCCCATGCCGACGTAACGCGGCTCCCGGATGCTCCAGAACACCAGCACCAGCGCCACCCAGTCCGGCATCCACAGCCAGACCGAGGTCGGCAGAAAATTGAGCAGGAGCGCCAGCACGATGCTCAGCAGGATGAACCAGCCATTGGCCGGTTGCAGGATGCGGGAGGAGGAATAGGTGGGTTGCATGGGCTATTTTCGTGAAAAGTGAAACGTGAAATGTGGGAAGTCAGGCGCTTCGCGCGTGAAGAGGAAAAACCCATCTGGAAACAATGGTTCCCGGCATGGTTTGCCACATTTCACTTTTCACGTTTCACCTTTCACAGATTTACTCCCGCTTCAGACGCTTCTTCTTCAGGGCAGCCTTGCCGCCGGGTTTGGCCGGTGCTGCGCTTTCCTTGAGTTTATCGGGCAGGGCGGCGGGTTCGCGGGCGTCGAGGATCATCACTTCGTTGTGGTTTTCCACCCCGGCCAGCGGCTCGCAGTAAATGCGGGCGAAGGAGTAGGAAGTCTCGCGTTCGATGCGCGCGACCCTGGCCACCGTCAGTCCGGCAAGGAAAATGCCGTCAAGCCCGGAGGTCACCAGCAAGTCGCCGTTCTGCACGTCGGCGTTGGCTGGCATGAAGCGCAGTTCGAGCTGGCCGTCACCCAGGCCGAACACCACCGAACGCAGTCCGTTGCGCACGATCTGCACCGGCACGGCCTGATCCTTGTCGGTAATCAGCGTGATTTCGGACGAGAACGGGAAGACGCGGGTCACCTGGCCGACGACACCGGCCTCGTCGATCGCCGGCTGGCCGGCCACGATGCCGGATTGCTGGCCCTTGTCGACGATCACCTTGCGCGAAAAAGGGTCGCGGGCGGTGTAAAGAATCTGCGCGACCTGGCCTTTGGCATTTTCACGTTCATTGACCACCAGCAGCTTGCGCAGGCGTTCGTTTTCGGCTTCGAGTTGTTCCAGGCGCAGCAGGTTGGGGGCGGTGGTGAGCTTGGCATGGCGCAGCTCGTCGTTCTCGCGCTGCAGCAACCGCATGCCTTCCAGGTAATTGGCGGCATAGTCGACGAGGCTGCCCGGG
>CAYUYI010000639.1:0-1194 GCA_964448995.1 uncultured Propionivibrio sp.
CCGTCGAAGACCTGAGCAAACCCAAGTACTACTGCCTGTCGATGTTCCCGTACCCTTCGGGGAAGCTGCACATGGGGCACGTGCGCAACTACACGATCGGTGACGTACTCAGCCGCTTCAAGAAAATGCAAGGCTTCAATGTCATGCAGCCGATGGGTTGGGACGCTTTCGGCATGCCGGCCGAGAACGCGGCGATCCAGAATAATGTGCCGCCGGCGCAATGGACGTATTCGAACATCGAGTACATGAAGGGGCAACTCAATCGCCTCGGCTTCGCACTCGACTGGGACCGCGAAATTGCCACGTGCACGCCGCAGTATTACCGCTGGGAACAATGGCTGTTTACCCGCCTGTTCGAGAAGGGGCTGATCTACAAGCGCTACGGCACGGTGAACTGGGACCCGATCGATCAGACGGTGCTGGCCAACGAACAGGTCATCGACGGGCGCGGCTGGCGCTCGGGCGCGCTGGTGGAAAAGCGCGAGATCCCGATGTACTACATGAAGATCACCGCCTACGCCGAGGAACTGCTCGCCGACCTCGACCAGCTCGGCGGCTGGCCGGAGCAGGTCAAGCTGATGCAGAAGAACTGGATCGGCAAGAGCGAGGGCGTGCGTTTCGCCTTCCCCTACGAACTCGACGGCAAGGCCGAGAAGCTGTGGGTATTCACCACCCGCGCCGACACGATCATGGGCGTCACCTTCGTCGCCGTTGCCGCGGAGCACGCGCTGGCGACCTACGCCGCGAAAAACAATCCGGAACTGGCCGCTTTCGTCGAAGAGTGCAAGCAGGGCGGCGTCGCCGAGGCCGACCTCGCGACGATGGAAAAGAAGGGCATGCCGACCGGCATCTTCGTCACTCACCCGCTGACGGGCGAGCAGGTCGAGGTCTGGGTGGGCAACTACGTGCTGATGGGCTACGGCGATGGCGCCGTGATGGCGGTGCCGTCGCACGATGAGCGCGACTTTGCCTTCGCCAAGAAATACGGCCTGAAGATCACGCAGGTCATCGGCGAAAAGGACAAGGATGGCAGCGAGAAATCGTTCTCAACCGATGCGTGGGCAGAATGGTACGCCACCAAGGACGGCTACTGCGTCAACTCGGGTAAATACAGCGGCCTCGCCTACAAGGCCGCCGTCGATGCCATCGCCGCCGATCTCGCCACCAAAGATCTGGGCGAGAAGAAGGTACAGT
>CAYUYI010000640.1:0-1190 GCA_964448995.1 uncultured Propionivibrio sp.
GTTGATCAGGTTGCCGAATACGTGCCCGATGGAGAACAGACGAAGTCAGGCGCTAGTTAGACTTAGAAGCACCTGCGGCAGTCACACCGAGCGGTATTTAATTTTTCGCGTGAAGGCGATCTCTCAAATTTCGGTGACCACAGAATAGTCACAATTTGGTCACGGCGTCTCTATTAGGCGTTCTGGAAACCCTGGAATTCCAAAAACAAAAAACCCGCAAAGCCTTAAGCCAAGCGGGTTTCTGTAATTTATTCGATTGGTGCGCGATACTGGGATCGAACCAGTGACCCCCGCCGTGTGAAGGCGATGCTCTACCGCTGAGCTAACCGCGCAATCGAAGGCCGGCATTTAACCACAAGCTCCACGCGCGGTCAATTCGAATCGCACTTTCCCTTACAATAGTACTTTTACCCAACAAGACCACAAGACCATGATCCGCACCCGCTTCGCCCCCTCACCCACCGGCTTCCTGCATATCGGCGGTGCCCGCACGGCGCTGTTTTCCTGGGCGTTCGCCCGCCATCACCACGGCAAGTTCATCCTGCGCATCGAAGATACCGACGTCGCCCGCTCGACGCCCGAAGCCGTGCAGGCAATTATCGACGGGATGGAATGGCTCGGGCTGGCGCATGACGAGGGCCCGTTCTACCAGATGCAGCGCATGGAGCGCTACAAGGAAGTCCTGCATCAGATGCTCGACGCCGGTTCGGCCTATTACTGTTACACCTCGCCAGAAGAACTGGATCGCATGCGCGAAGAGCAACGCGCCAAGGGACTGAAACCCCGTTATGACGGCACATGGCGGCCTGAACCGGGCAAGACCTTGCCGACTCCGCCTGCCGGCATCCAACCGGTGATTCGTTTCAAGAACCCGGTTGAAGGCTCCGTCGCCTGGGACGATCTTGTCAAGGGACATATCGAGATTGCCAATGCCGAACTCGATGACTTGGTGATTGCCCGTACCGATTTCACACCCACCTACAATTTCTGCGTTGTCGTCGATGATTGGGACATGGGGATCACGCACGTTATCCGCGGCGACGACCACGTCAACAACACGCCGCGACAGATCAATATCCTCAAGGCGCTGGGCGCGGAAGTCCCGCTCTATGCGCATCTGTCGATGATTCTCGGAGACGACGGCCAGAAGCTCTCCAAGCGCCACGGCGCGGTCAGCGTGATGCAGTACG
>CAYUYI010000641.1:0-1178 GCA_964448995.1 uncultured Propionivibrio sp.
ATGGATGTGGCGCCGGGACAGATCGTGTCGGTGGCCGCGTCGCTGATTCCGTTCCTTGAACACGATGATGCGAACCGTGCCCTGATGGGGGCCAACATGCAGCGTCAGGCTGTTCCGTGTCTGCGCCCCGAAAAGCCGGTGGTTGGAACGGGTATCGAGCGGACCGTGGCGGTTGACTCGGGTACTGCCGTTCAGGCGTTGCGTGGCGGCAAGGTCGACTACGTCGATGCCTCCCGTGTGGTGGTTCGTGTCAATGACGACGAAACCGTGCCTGGCGAGGTGGGTGTTGATATCTACAATCTGGTCAAGTACACACGCTCTAATCAGAACACCAACATCAATCAGCGGCCGCTGGTACGCGTTGGTGATGTGATTGCGCAAGGCGACGTGGTGGCCGATGGCGCTTCGACCGACAAAGGAGAGTTGGCGCTCGGTCAGAACATGCTGATCGCCTTCATGCCTTGGAATGGGTATAACTTCGAGGACTCGATCCTGATCTCCGAGCGGGTTGTTGCCGAAGATCGCTTCACCTCGGTTCATATCGAAGAACTGACCGTCGTGGCGCGTGACACCAAACTCGGGCCGGAAGAAATTACCCGCGATATCGCTTCGCTTGGCGAAGCGCAACTGTCGCGTTTGGACGAGTCCGGTATCGTCTATATCGGCGCGGAAGTCGAAGCGGGTGACGTGCTGGTCGGCAAAGTAACGCCGAAGGGTGAAACCCAGCTGACGCCAGAAGAAAAACTGCTCCGTGCGATTTTTGGCGAAAAAGCGTCCGATGTGAAGGATACTTCGCTGCGCGTGCCGTCAGGCATTTCCGGCACGGTGATCGATGTGCAGGTCTTCACCCGGGAAGGGATTGAGCGCGACAAGCGCGCCCAATCGATCATCGACGATCACCTCCGTGGTTACAAGCTCGATCTGGCTGACCAGTTGCGCATCGTCGAACGCGATGCGTTTGCCCGTGTCGAGCGTCTGATCGTTGGCAAACTGGCTAATGGTGGTCCGAAGCGGCTGACCAAGGGTACGGTTATCACTCAGGAATACCTCGACGGGATCGATCCGCATCACTGGTTTGACATCCGCATGGCGGACGACGACGTGGCGCAACAGCTCGAATCGTTGCGTGATGGTCTCGAGCAGACACGCAAGGATTTCGATGTCGCTTTCGAAGAAAA
>CAYUYI010000642.1:0-1176 GCA_964448995.1 uncultured Propionivibrio sp.
GCGTTTCGAGGTGGTCACGCACATATTGCTTGTCGTAGGACGGCGGGTTGGTGCCCAACTGGTAAGAGTCGGCCGGCCAGAAGCGCGAGGAATCGGGCGTCAGCGCCTCGTCGATCAAGTGCAGCGTGCCGGTGGCGTCGACGCCGAATTCGAACTTGGTGTCCGCGATGATGATGCCGCGCGTCAGCGCAAAATCCGCCGCCTGCGTGTAGAGCGCAATGGCGGCGTTGCGGGCTTCGGTGGCAATCTGCGCGCCGTTCTTGCCCGTTCCTTTGAGGATTTCGGCCAGTGCCGCGCCGCAATCGATCTGTGCCTGCTCGAAGGAAATATTCTTGTCGTGGCCTTCCTCGGCTTTGGTGGCCGGGGTGAAGATCGCCTCGGGCAACTTGGCTGCCAACTGCAGTCCGGCCGGCAGCTTGATGCCGCAGACGGCGCCTGTCTGCTGATAATCCTTCCAGCCCGAGCCGATCAGGTAGCCGCGCACCACCGCTTCGATGGGCAGCGGCTTTAGCCGTTTGACGACGAGGCCACGGCCGCGCACCTGTGCGCGCTCTTCCGCGGCCACGACACTTTCCGGGTCGATGCCGGTGAGCTGGTTGGGCAGCACATGACCGAGCCGGTCGAACCAGAAATTGGCCAGTTGGGTCAGTACGATGCCCTTGCGCGGGATCGGGTCAGGGAGCACGACATCGAAGGCCGACAGGCGATCGCTGGTGACGATCAGCAATTTGTCGGCATCGACGGCGTAGATGTCGCGGACCTTGCCGCGGCCGAGCAAAGGCAGGCTTTTGATGGACGATTCGTAGAGGGCTTGGGGCATGGTTCTGATCCGGCTGGGGGGTGAGGATAGTGTGTTTGCCAACGGGCTTGTTTTAACCACGGCGTACATGGCGAAAAGCTTGGATTCAGTTGGTTGGAAGATCGGTTTGCTGTGATCTTCTGATCAATCGGAATGCTCTTGCCCTTCGCTGTGTCCGCCGTGGTCGCTGAGGCTTTCTCGTGTTTAACGGATGATTTGGTCGAGTTCGCCTTTTTTGTAGCGTTCGGCCATCTTGTCGAGCGCGATCGCCTTGATCTTGCTGGCCTGTCCGGCGGCACCAAAGGCTTCCAGGCGGGCACGACAGACTTTCTTGGCGGCTTCGCGCGCCGGCTTCAGGTAGTCGCGCGGGTCAAATT
>CAYUYI010000643.1:0-1175 GCA_964448995.1 uncultured Propionivibrio sp.
CCACCCAGCGCTGGGCCGTTTCGCGCAGCATCAGCGTTTGCGGGTCGAACCAGCGACCCTGATAGAGCAGGCGGCCGAGGCGCAGGCCGTTGATGCGGTACTGCTCGATCGTGTCTTCGTTGTGGATGCCGGTGACCAGGCGCTCATAGACGATGTGCAGCAGCGCCATGCCCGGGGCTTCGTAGATGCCGCGGCTCTTGGCTTCGATGATGCGGTTTTCGATCTGGTCGCTGGTGCCCAGGCCGTGGCGGCCGCCGATGGCGTTGGCTTCGGCGAACAGGTCAACCGCGCTGGCGAAAGTCTGGCCGTTGATGGCGACCGGCTGGCCTTCTTCAAAACGCACGGTGACCGTCTCGGGTTTGACGACTACGTCTTCGCGCCAGAAGGCGACACCCATAATCGGCTTGACGATATTGATGCCGGCATTGAGGAATTCCAGATCCTTGGCCTCGTGCGTGGCGCCGAGCATGTTTGAGTCGGTCGAATAGGCCTTTTCCACGCTCATCTTGTAGTCGAAACCGTGCTTGATGAGGTATTCGCTCATCTCCTTGCGGCCACCGAGTTCGTCGATAAAAGCCTGGTCAAGCCACGGCTTGTAGATACGCAGCGCCGGGTTGGCCAGCAGGCCGTAGCGGTAGAAACGCTCGATGTCGTTGCCCTTGTAGGTCGAGCCGTCGCCCCAGACGTTGACGTTATCTTCCTTCATCGCCACGACGAGCGCGGTCCCGGTGACAGCCCGGCCCAGCGGCGTCGTATTGAAGTAGGTCGTTCCGCCGGTCTTGATATGGAAAGCGCCGCACTGGATGGCCGCAATTCCTTCGGCAACGAGTTGCGGGCGGCAGTCGACCAGACGGGCAATCTCGGCACCGTAGCCCAGCGCCTGACGCGGAATCGCGTCGTAGTCGGATTCGTCGGGCTGGCCGAGGTGGGCCGTGTAAGCGCAGGGAATGGCGCCTTTACCGCGCATCCAATGGACAGCGGCAGACGTATCCAGACCACCGGAGAAGGCAATGCCGACGCGCTCGCCGGCCGGAATCTTTTGCAGGATGGTTGCAGCCACGGGAATCTCTCGCGATAAATAAAAATGTGTATTGACGGTGACAACAGACGAGCGAGGCGACGTGTGGGAAGCCCCTGTTTGGCGGTTGTTCCGCAGGGCAAGGCGTCTGGCGGAG
>CAYUYI010000644.1:0-1171 GCA_964448995.1 uncultured Propionivibrio sp.
GCCTTGCCCGCCGGCACTTGCAGCTTGATAAAGCCGACAATTTTCTTTGCCACGGTAATACTCCTCTATTCGGGTTCAAACGCGCTCTCAAGCGCTCCCCATCGACAACAAATGCGGCCTACAAGCCGCGCTTTCAGCACCTCACGACCGGAGTCGCGCAGCACGTATTCACCAAAAAATCGCCGATCAGGCTTTCTCGACCTGGCCGAATTCCAACTCCACCGGCGTCGCACGACCAAAAATGGTCACCGAAACGCGCAAGCGGTTTTTTTCATAATTGACGTGCTCGACCGTACCGTTGAAATCGGTAAACGGACCGTCCTTGACACGCACGATTTCACCCGGCTCAAACAACACCTTGGGACGCGGTTTCTCGACCCCGTCCTGCATCTGCTGCATGATTTTCTCGACTTCCTTTTCGGAAATCGGCGTCGGTTTGTTAGCCGTCCCGCCAACGAACCCGGTCACTTTTGCGGTGCTCTTCACCAGATGCCACGTCTCGTCATTCATTTCCATCTCAACGAGGACATAACCCGGGAAAAATTTCCGCTCCGAAATGCTTTTCTGACCCGACTTGAGTTCGACGACTTCCTCAACCGGAACCAGCACCTGGCCAAAGGAATCTTGCATGCCATAGCGCGAGATCCGCTCTATCAGGGCACGCTGAACGCTCTTTTCAAAGCCGGAATAGGCGTGGACCACATACCAGCGCTTGCTCATGACTTTCTCCACTGGAGTATGAGGTCGTACAAAACCCACTCAATGCTCTTGTCGGTTACCCAGAGGAAGATCGCCATGATGACGGCGAAAGCGAACACCAACCCGGTCGTCTGCAAAGTTTCCTTGCGTGAAGGCCAAACGACTTTTTTGGCCTCTGTCGCCGATTCTTTGGCAAAACCAAAAAACTGACGCCCCGGCTCGGTTTTCCAAGCGAGTACAGCTGAAGCACCGACACCAGCCAGCACCGCCAGAACACGCACGATCATGGCCTGTTCGCCAAGCAGGTAAAAACCCGCCACGCCGGCAATCAGGAGCAACAGTGCCAACGCAAACTTGATTTTATCGGCCATTTATCAGGTAAATCATTCAATGATGGCAGGGGCAGAGGGTCTCGAACCCCCGACCTTCGGTTTTGGAGACCGACGCTCTGCCAATTGAGCTATGCCCCTGC
>CAYUYI010000645.1:0-1169 GCA_964448995.1 uncultured Propionivibrio sp.
TTCCGACCAGTCCCAGAATGACGACCAGACGGAAAACCGAGCGCCGGGAAACGACGGTGCGCGACATCATCAGGCGATGCCTAGGAAACCCCATCCGCCAGCGCCGCCCAGGAAGCATCGGGCCACGCGCGAATCCAGCCGGGCACGTCTTCGGGCGGCATCGGCCGGGCAACGCCATAGCCCTGAAGGACGTGGCAGCCAAGGCTCAGGAGCAGCTTTGCGTGCTCCAGTGTTTCGACGCCCTCGGCTACCACCTTGCGATCAAACGCATTCGCCAATCCAATGACACCGGAAACGATGGCCAGATCGCCGCGCTCGTTCATCATGTTGCGAATGAACGACTGATCGATTTTCAAGGTATCGGCTGACAGGCCGCGCAAGTAGGTCAGCGAGGAATAGCCGGTGCCAAAATCATCAAGCGAGAACCCCACACCGAGCGCACGACAGGCAATGATGACCTCTTCGACCCGGGCCATGTTGTCGATCCGTGACGTTTCGAGCACTTCGATCTCGAGCGCTCCGCGCGAGGACTCCGGATGGTGTTCGAGCAAATCCTGCAAACGGCCGATAAATGACTCATGCATGAGATGCTGCGCCGCAATATTGACGCTGACCCCGACATTGAGACCGATCGACCGCCAGCGTGTCATCTGCTCCAGTGCCTCGGCAATCACCCAGTCTCCAAGGTCGACGGCAAATGGATCTTCTTCTACCGCCGGCAGGAAGGCGCCCGGCGGGAGCAAGCCGCGCTCGGGATGACTCCAGCGGATCAGCGCTTCGACACCGACTACCTGCCGTGCGCGCGCATCGACTTTGGGCTGATAGTAGAGCACGAATTCCCGACGTGACAACGCCTGACGCATGTGTTCGATGGTCTCCTGATGTGCCCGCACCCGCCGGTCGCCTTCGGGATCGAAGAACTGGTAATGTCCTTTACCCAGTTGTTTGGCCTTCATCATAGCCTGGTCGGCGTGTCGCAACAGCGTATCCGGATCGCCTGGATCGAGAGGGCAAATGGTGACGCCGATGCTGACCGTCAACGTAATGACCGCCGTATCCGACACAAACGGTTCCGCCAGTCGCGCGTTCAGCGATTCGAGGAACAACACGAGATCGTCCTTGCCGTGGACGCCGAGTACCAGCAAGGCAAATTCGTCGCCACCGACGCG
>CAYUYI010000646.1:0-1168 GCA_964448995.1 uncultured Propionivibrio sp.
GACGGTACTGGTGATGGCGGGGATTTCGGTGCTGCAAAATCGTCCGGTGTGGTCGGCGGAGGCGGCGACGATTCCGGTGCAGGCGTCGACCGGCTCGTCGACGACGCCATTGGTAACACTGCCGGACATGAGTGCAATCGTGGCGCGAAACGGGGCGGCGGTGGTTAATATCAGCATGTCGGGCAAGAGCAAGGGCGGTGATAGCGGCGGCTTGCCCGGTCTGGACCCGAATGATCCGTTTTACGAATTCTTCCGTCACTTCCGCATTCCGCAGCAACGCGGGGAGCGTCAGGTGCGTGGCCAGGGCTCCGGCTTCATCGTGCGCGAGGATGGCCTGGTCCTGACCAACGCCCATGTGATCGATGGTGCCGACGAGGTGATCGTCAAGCTGATCGACAAGCGCGAATTCAAAGCGAAAGTGCTCGGTGCCGACAAGGCGACCGATGTGGCGGTGCTGCGTATCGACGGCAAGAACTTGCCGACGGTGAAGATTGGCAGTTCGGCGAACGCGCGCGTCGGCGAGTGGGTGCTGGCGATCGGCTCACCTTTCGGCTTCGAGAACAGCGCCACGGCTGGCATCATTTCGGCCAAGTCGCGCTCGCTGCCTGACGACAGCTATGTGCCGTTCATCCAGACGGATGTGGCGGTGAATCCCGGTAATTCGGGTGGGCCATTGTTCAATATGGCGGGCGAAGTGGTCGGGATCAATTCGCAGATCTATAGCCGGACCGGCGGTTATCAGGGTTTGTCGTTCGCCATTCCCATCGATGTGGCGATGGGGGTGCAGGAGCAAATCGTCAAGCACGGTAAGGTGCAGCGTGGCCGCTTGGGTATTACCATCCAGGAAGTCAATCAGTCGCTTGCCGATTCCTTCGGTCTCAGCAAGCCGGGCGGTGCGCTGGTGTCCGGGGTCGAGAATGGTAGCCCGGCAGCCAAGGCTGGTGTGGAACCGGGCGATGTGATCCTGTCGCTGAACGGCAAGGAGGTTGTCTCCTCGAACGAGCTGCCGCCGCTGGTGGCGGCAATCCGCCCCGGCGATACGGCCCGCCTGCAGGTGTGGCGCAACAAGGTGATCCGCGAGATCGAAGTCAAGGTTGGTGGTCAGAAGGAAGAGAAGTCGGCCAGCGCCGAAAGCAAGGAGCCTTCGTCGGCCGGGCGGCTCGGCCTG
>CAYUYI010000647.1:0-1166 GCA_964448995.1 uncultured Propionivibrio sp.
TCCGTCGCTTTCTTTGCCTGCACCAGGATCTCCGCCGCCAGCGGGTCGTTCAGGGTTCCACCCGCCTGCGCAATCTTGACAACGTAGTGCATCCAGGCGGCAATCGCCGTGGCGATGGCCGGCGAGGCCAGGCCCTTGGCCTGCCGTTCGCGCAGCGGCGCCAGGAGCCGTTGCGGGAGCTTCTGCGAGCCGTCCGAGGCAATCTGGGCGGTCTTGTGCTTGAGCGCGGGGTTGCGGAAGCGTTTCTTGAGCTGTTCGATGTAGTCGGCCGGATTGACGCCTTTGGGGGCGTGCAGGACGTCGCGGTTCTCTTGCCAGAGGGTGTCGAGGATGCCGGTGATGAGCGGGCTGTCCATGGCTTCGGCAACGGTCTCCCGGCCGGTGAGCTGGCCGAGGTAGGCGAGCGTGGAGTGGGCGCCGTTGAGGCAGCGCAGTTTCATGCTTTCCCAGCGTTCGATTTCGTCGGAGAAGACGGCGCCGCCAATGGTCCAGTCGGGCCGGCCCATGGTGAAGTGGTCTTCGATGACCCATTGGACGAATTGTTCGGTCATGACCGGCCAGGCGTCTTCGACGCCGAGTGTGTCGGTGATGTGGGCGCGGTCGGCGTCGGTGGTGGCGGGGGTGATGCGGTCGACCATGGTGCAGGGGAAGGCGACGTGGGTTTCGATCCAGTCGGCCAGTCCGGGGTCGGTCTGGCGGGCGTAGGCGAGAACGGCGGCCTTGGCGAGTTTGCCGTTGTTGGGGAGGTTGTCGCAGCTGAGGACGGTGAATGGGGGGATACCGGCGGCCTTGCGTTGTTTGAGAGCCTGGACGATAAGGCCGAGGATGGTCTTGGGCGCCGCCGGGTTGGCCAGGTCGGCGGCAATGGCCGGGGCCTGGAGTTGTAGCTGGCCGGTGGCGAGGTCGAGGTAGTAGCCTTTTTCGGTGACGGTGAGGCTGACGATGCGGGTGCTGATGTCGCTCATTTTGGTGAGCAGCCGGGCTTTTTCGCTGTCTTCGGCGCCGCCGATCACGTCGATGAGGGCGCCGATGACGCTGAGGCGTTCGCCGTCGGCGCCGACTTCGGCGAGGACGTAGAGGTTGTCCTGGGGCGCCAGGGCGTCACGCATGCCGGAGGATTGCATGCCGGCACCGACGATGCCCCAGCCCAGATCGCCCGAGGCCAG
>CAYUYI010000648.1:0-1165 GCA_964448995.1 uncultured Propionivibrio sp.
CCCGGATTGTGACTGGCCGACAGGATAATGCCTCCGAACGCCGCGCGCTTTCGGATCACTGCGCTCGCTGCCGGCGTCGACAGGATGCCGCCGCGACCGACCAGGACACGACCAAAACCTGAGGCTGCGGCCAAGCGCAGGATGATCTGGATCGCCACATCGTTGAAATAGCGGCCATCGCCACCCAGTACCAGCGTTTTTCCCTGATGCCCGTTCAGGTTATCAAAAATCGACTGCACGAAATTCTCAAGATACCCCGGTTGGCTGAATACCTTGACTTTCTTTCGCAGGCCCGAAGTTCCCGGCTTCTGACCGGAAAAAGGCCGGGTAATGACGGTTTTGACGCTCATTTCACCCCCTTGACTAGACATTCGCTGCCGTGACGCCCGCCACGCTCAGCCGAGATACCTGCGGCTATAGGCCAACAGTGACTGTGTCGAAGCATCCAGCGATTGCGCCCGCTCCGGTTCATGTACCGCCGGCAGAATCAGACTGGCCATGGCCTTGCCGAGCTCAACCCCCCACTGGTCGAAAGAATTGACTCCCCAGATCAGGCCTTGCACGAATACCTTGTGCTCATACAGTGCCACCAGCGCGCCCAATGTCGCCGGCGTCAGACTACTCAGTAGCAACGTCGATGACGGCTGATTCCCTTTGAATATTCGGTGTGGCAACAATGCGGCAATCTCTTCAGCACTTTGCAGGGCGCTTTCCATTTCCTTGCGCACTTCGCCCTCGGTTTTGCCGAAAGCCAGTGCGGCACTTTGCGCGAAACAATTCGCCAACAACGCCTCTTGATGTTCGGGCAACGGAAAATCGGATCGGACTGCCGCAATGAAGTCACACGGAATCAGTCGCCCCCCCTGGTGCAGCAATTGGAAGAATGCGTGTTGGCCGTTGTTGCCGAGTTCCCCCCAGACGATCGGACACGCTGGCAACGAGAGTGACAGCCCATTCGAAGTCACCGATTTCCCGTTGCTTTCCATCTCGAGTTGTTGCAGGAATGACGGAAAGTACTTGAGCGACTCGTTATAGGGAAGTACGGCGAGACTCTCCGCCTTGAGGAAGCTGGTATTCCAAAGCCCCACCAGCGCCATCATCACCGGCAGATTGCGCTCGAACGGCGCCGACGTGAAGTGCTTATCCATCCGCTCTGCGCCTTGCA
>CAYUYI010000649.1:0-1164 GCA_964448995.1 uncultured Propionivibrio sp.
AGGTGATGATCGGCGTGTTGCGCATGCGGCAGACGTTGAGCAGCTTGATCGTCTGTGCTTCAACGCCCTTGGCCGCATCGATGACCATCACGGCCGCATCCACGGCCGTCAGCACGCGATAGGTGTCTTCGGAAAAGTCCTCGTGGCCGGGGGTGTCGAGCAGGTTGACGGTGTGACCGGCGTATTCGAACTGCATCACCGAACTGGTGACCGAAATGCCCCGTTGCTTCTCGACCTCCATCCAGTCCGACGTGGCGTGGCGAGCGCTCTTGCGGCTCTTGACGGTGCCGGCCATCTGGATGGCGCCGCCGAACAGCAGCAGCTTCTCGGTCAGTGTGGTCTTGCCCGCGTCCGGGTGCGAAATGATGGCAAAGGTTCGGCGTTTCATCACGTCGCGCAGGATTTCCGGCGGGAAGGCTGGGGATTCGGTGGTACTCATCTTTGCAAGGACTTTCAGTGCGGCAAACTTGATCGAGGGGCGAAGTATACCGAAGAAGCCCGGAGAGCATGGCGCAGAATTTGCTGGGAGATGCTTGTCATGGCAATGTAACGCCCCGATGCGACAATTGCGGATATTCGATTTAGGAGAAAAAAGCATGACGATCAATGCAGCAATACCGACGGTAGCCAATTCTGGGCAAGCCGTTCTTCCACGCAAACACATCGCGCTGGTGGCGCACGACAACAAGAAGAAGGATTTGATGGAGTGGGCCCGCTACAACAAGGGATCGTTGATCAAGCACGATCTGTGTGCGACAGGAACCACCGGCTCGCTGCTCGAAAAGGTCCTCGGCGTCGAAGTGAACAAGCTCAAGAGCGGCCCGCTCGGTGGCGACCAGCAGGTCGGCGCGTTGATCGCGGAAGGGCTCGTCGATTTCATCATCTTTTTCTGGGATCCGCTGCAACCGCAGCCGCACGATCCCGACGTCAAGGCGCTGCTGCGTCTGGCAGTGGTTTGGAACGTGCCGGTGGCTTGCAACCGGGCAACGGCGGATTTCCTGATTTCGTCACCACTGATGTCGTCTGAGTACAAGCGCGCGCTGCCCGACTTCGACGCCCACATCAACCGTTTCGAAACCGGTCTGGATCTCGGCGGGGACTGATTTTCCCTTTGTTTTTCCTGAGGTTGTGGTTCTTTACGCTTGAACTATAGTGAGTATAAGG
>CAYUYI010000650.1:0-1158 GCA_964448995.1 uncultured Propionivibrio sp.
TTCAGCGAGACGCGCCAGGATCGCCAGGATGCGCAAGTGCAATCCTTCTCGCTGGATTTGCACCCATTCTTCAAAATCCGGGCAATCAGGCAAGCTAAAGCCACGCAAAAACTCGCCGGCATAGCTGCCGATGACCCCCTCCATCTGCTCAAGGCAAAGCTTGCAGTGGGCCTCGAAGTGCGGCTCCGGGCACGCGTGATTGAAATTCGCCAGCGCCACCGCGTCGACCTGCCGGGCGAACTCCGCGTGCAATCGCACGGTCTCCCGCTCCACCAGCAACGGGGATCCCCCCGCCCCCGCTTGGGCGAAGGTGCGCCGTAAGTTGAACAGCACCTGGCGCAAGTTGGTCAGCGCCGCCTCACGCTCCAGAGCGGGCCAGAACATGGCCGCCAGCGTGGAACGGGCATAGGCGCGTCCGGACTCCACCGCCAGGAACACCAGCAGCGCCCGCCCTTTCTCATACGCCAGCTCGCAGGGTTGCGCGCGGTACTCGAGCGCAACATCACCCAGCGTACGAAGAGCAAAACCGGCAAAGGGGTTCATCTCATGGGGTTCTGGCACCAGCGGAAAACGGCGAAGGCGAGCTTAACCGCGGCTCACCATCCTCTCGACTCGGTCACACACCAACCAAGTCTCGAATTCTAACGTGTCATGCCACCGATAATCTCAGCGATTTCTTCGGGTAAATATCGAATCGACTCGACTTCCCTTCCAGCACATAGCCCGGTGCCGGCCCGAGAATCGCCGGCGCCTTGCGCGCCCGCTTGACGACTACGCGGTGCGAGGCCAACGCCAACGCGGCTTCCAGCAAGGCGGGGGCATCATCGTCATCGCCGGTCAGCGGGCGGAACAGGCGCATTTCTTTCTTCACCAGCGCGCTCTTGTCACGATGCGGAAACATCGGGTCGAGATAGATCACCTGCGGGGGTGCTTCTTTCCAATCCTGCATCGAGGCAATGGCATTACCGCCAATCAGGCGCATGCGCGTCATGATCGGCGCCACTTCCGCATCTGCCATCGCACGCCGTATCCCGTCCTCGAGCAAGGCGGCAATGATCGGCTGGCGTTCGATGAGCGTCACCACGCATCCCAGTTGTGCCAGAACAAAAGCGTCGCGTCCGAGGCCGGCGGTGGCATCGAGCACAGTTGGACGAATGC
>CAYUYI010000651.1:0-1158 GCA_964448995.1 uncultured Propionivibrio sp.
AGAGCACGCCGGAAGGCGCTCGCGACTATCTGGTTCCGTCACGCGTCAACGACGGTCAGTTCTTCGCCCTGCCGCAATCGCCGCAACTCTTCAAGCAGCTGCTGATGATTGCCGGTTTCGACCGCTATTACCAGATCACCAAGTGTTTCCGCGACGAAGATCTGCGCGCCGACCGCCAGCCGGAATTCACCCAGGTCGATATCGAAACCTCGTTCCTGAACGAAGACGAGATCACCGGCATCATGGAAAACCTGATCCGCACGGTGTTCAAGGAAGCCATCGACGTCGATCTGCCGAATCCCTTCCCGCGCATGTCCTACGCCGATGCCATGAACCGCTACGGCTCGGACAAGCCCGACCTGCGCGTCACACTCGAACTCACAGAGATCACCGATGCGGTCAAGGACGTGCCATTCAAGGTTTTCGCCAACGTCGCCAACAGCGAAGCCGGGCGCGTCGCGGCGATGCGCATTCCCGGCGGAAACAGCCTGACCCGTGGCGAGATTGACGCTTATTCGGCGTATGTGGCCATCTACGGCGCCAAGGGCCTCGCCTACATCAAGGTCAACGACGTGACGCAGATCAACGAAACCGGCCTGCAGTCGCCGATCGTCAAAAACCTCACCGAAGCCGCGCTGAAGGCCATCATCGAGCGTACCGGCGCCCAATCCGGCGACCTGATCTTCTTCTGCGCCGACAAGGCCAAGGTGGTCAACGACGCGCTCGGCGCCCTGCGCGTCAAGATCGGGCACGAAAAAGGCTTCGTCAACGGCAAGGCCTGGGAACCGATGTGGGTCGTCGACTTCCCGATGTTCGAATACGACGAAGAAAACAAGCGCTGGGTCGCCTGCCACCACCCCTTCACCAGTCCCAAGGATGAGCATTTCGCGCTGCTCGAAAGCGATCCGGGCAAGTGTCTGGCCAAGGCCTACGACCTCGCCGTGAACGGCTGGGAACTCGGCGGCGGTTCGGTGCGTATCCACCGCGCCGACGTGCAGGAACAGGTCTTCAAGGCACTCGGGATCGGCGAGGAAGAAGCCCAGCTCAAGTTCGGCTTCCTGCTCGACGCGCTCAAGTACGGCGCGCCGCCGCATGGCGGCATCGCCTTCGGCCTCGACCGCATCGTCACCATGATGACCGGCGCCGAATCGATCCGCG
>CAYUYI010000652.1:0-1156 GCA_964448995.1 uncultured Propionivibrio sp.
CCAACAAGAACGTTCATCCGTCCAAGGTTGTCCAGCTCGGCGACGAAGTCGAAGTTATGATCCTCGAAATCGACGAAGAACGCCGTCGTATCTCGCTCGGCATGAAGCAGTGTGTCGCCAATCCGTGGGATGATTTCGCGATGAACCACAAGAAGGGCGACAAGGTGAAGGGCGCGATCAAGTCGATTACCGACTTCGGCGTGTTCATCGGTCTGCCGGGTGGCATCGATGGCCTGGTTCACCTCTCGGATCTGTCGTGGTCGACGCCGGGTGAGGAAGCCATCCGTAACTTCAAGAAGGGTGATGAGGTTGAAGCCGTCGTGCTGGCCATCGACACCGAGAAGGAGCGCATTTCGCTGGGCATCAAACAGCTCGATGGCGATCCCTACACCAGCTTCATTGCGACGCACGAAAAAAATGCCGTCGTCAAGGGCAAGGTCAAGTCGGTCGACGCCCGCGGTGCAGTGGTGATGCTGGATGGCGACATGGAAGCCTATCTGCGCGCCTCGGAAGTGTCGCGTGATCGTATCGACGATCTGACCAAGGTGTACAAGGAAGGCGACGAAGTCGAAGCGATGATCATCAACATCGATCGCAAGACCCGTTCGATCAACCTGTCGATCAAGGCCAAGGATCAAGCCGAGCAGCATGAAGCCATGCAGAAGTTCTCTGCGGAAAGCAATGTCAGCTCCGGTACGACCAACCTGGGCGCCCTGTTGAAGGCTAAGCTGAACAGCCAACAGTAAGGTCCAGGCATGACCAAGTCAGATCTGATCGCTCGTCTCGCAGAGCGCTTCCCGCAGTTGGTTGCGAAGGATGCTGATTTTGCGGTCAAGATGATTCTCGATGCGATGTCCGAGGCGCTGGCCAAGGGTGATCGCATTGAGATTCGGGGATTCGGCAGTTTTGCGCTGAATTACCGACCGCCGCGTGTCGGCCGGAATCCCAAGTCTGGGGACAAGGTGAGCGTTCCCGAGAAATGGGTGCCTCATTTCAAGGCTGGCAAGGAATTGCGCGAGCGTGTGGATAGCGCGCTCAATGCAGGCTGAGTATGAGCTGAAAGACCATGGGCGGCAACGCGAGTTGCCGCCCATTTTTTTACTGGAGGTGTGATGCGGATCATGCTTTGGGCTTGCCGGATTTTCATCTTCCTGTT
>CAYUYI010000653.1:0-1156 GCA_964448995.1 uncultured Propionivibrio sp.
CGCGCATCGATCCGGTGGAATTGATTGAACTCAGCGAGTTTTATGCGCGGATGACCGGCTATCCGATCCAGTATCAGTGGACGCTGCTGGCAGGCATCAATGACAGTGATGCCGAGATCGATCGTCTGGGGGCGTTGCTGGCCGGAAAGTACGCGATGATGAACTTCATTCCGTTCAATCCGGTCGAGGGGTCGCCCTTCCGGCGGCCGTCGCCGGATCGGTTGATCGAGATCGTCAGCCGCCTGCGTCGCCAGCGGATCATCGCCTGTCTGCGCGATTCGGCGGGGCAGGATGTCGAGGGGGGGTGCGGCCAGCTCAGGGCCCGCACGATCGGCGGCTGAGCTGGCGATGCTTCAGGGTCAGGCGACCGGCGTCAGCCGTGCAGTGAAATGCCGCAGGATCGGCGGTTCGTAGGTGAAGGTCAGCCCACGCACCGTGCCGGCCCGCTGGGCAACGGCGATCAGGCAGTCCGCGATGTAGTCCATGTGGTCGTTGGTATAGACCCGGCGCGGGATGGTCAGTCGCAGGAGTTCCAGGGGCGATGTTTCCTGGAGGCCGGTCAGCGGATTGCGGCCGAGCAACAACGAACCGATTTCGACGCCGCGCACGCCGCCTTCCAGATAGAGTTCGCAGGCCAGCGCATGGGCCGGAAACTGGTCGGCCGGAATATGCGGCAGCAGTTTGCGGGCGTCGATGAAAACGGCATGGCCGCCGGTCGGCGTCTGGATCGGCACACCGCCCTGGGCCAGTCGGTCACCGAGGTAGGCGACCTGGCCGATGCGATAGGTCAGCCAGGTTTGATCCAGGCCTTCCTTGAGACCGATCGCCAGCGCTTCCATGTCGCGCCCGGCGAGCCCGCCGTAGGTGATGAAGCCTTCCATCGGCACGCAGCGGACCTGTACGGCACGGAACAGTTCTTCGTCGTTCTTGAAGCAGCACAGGCCGCCGATGTTGACCAGTGGATCCTTCTTGGCCGACATGGTCAGCATATCGCCGAGGGCATACATTTCGCGCACGATGTCGGGAATGGTGGCGTCGCGATAGGTCGGGTCACGCTGCTGGATGAACCACGCATTTTCGGCGAAGCGGGCCGAATCGATGACGACCGGTACACCGTGCTGGCGGGCCAGCGCAGCCGCGGCATGCATGTTGCTTA
>CAYUYI010000654.1:0-1156 GCA_964448995.1 uncultured Propionivibrio sp.
GCGGCAATGACGGATTCGGCGCGGCGTTTGGAAAGATCCATGTTCGCGGAAAAATCGCCTACATCGTCGGTGTGCCCGACCACCAGGAGTTTCATCGACGGCGTGCCGGAGAGAAGTTTGGCGATCTGCTCCAGCGTCTCCCTGGATTCGGGTTTGACCTCCGCCTTGCCGGAGTCGAAATACAGTCCGTAGAGAGCCACGCGCCCGTTGACGTTGATGGCGTTCGCCATTTCCTCGGCCTTGGGCGTAATCATTTTCTGCTCCATGGCCTTGAGTTCGAGCAAATCGACGCGCACGACCGTGCGTCCATTGAAGGCCTTGCAGAAGCCGTCATCTTTGACGCCGTAGGCCAGCACTGACAGGAAGGTGTTTTGCTTGGGCAGCTCGAACGCGCCATAGCGTTGTTCGGTGATTGGACGCGTCAGGGCGCAATTCCCGTTGGAAAAATCCTTGTCCGTGACGCGTTCATACGGCCATAGTTTCAGGGCCAGACTTTGGTGACCGCCGCCGTTGCCGCTGCTGCCTTTGTCGGGATCGGCGCCACAGTCGGCACCGGCGCATTCAAACAACAGCTTGCCTTCCTTGCCGAGTAGTTCGTTCTGGTAGTTGCGCAGGGCTTGTAGCGGCGACACGCCTTCGGGCAGCAGGTACACCAGATGCGTGCGCCGCCCTTCGAGCTTTTTGCTCTGCTCCGGCTCAAATACCTGGTTGTTACGTGAGTCACGTTTATCGGCCACCAGCTTGAGCGGCGACAGGGGCAGGAAGAACTCGTCGTAATCCTTCTTGTGGTAGGACACAAGGTAGGAACCAGCAAAACGGGCGACGAGCGGCGAATCCTTGGCGCCAGCAATGTCGGCTTTGGGGATCGTGGCGTCGGCAAAGGCCGGACTGAGCATGAAAAAACCAAGCGCTGCAAGAATGAGTCGCAACATGGCGTTCTCCTGAAGAATGGGCAGAATCCAGTTTACTCGGACGCTGCGGGGATGCAAGGCAGGCAATCGAATTCAATTCCAATAAGATGCAGGGAGACGCTGATTTATCCAGTTCTCGAACGAACAACAAGGTGACCGGCAAGGGGTATTACACCTATCGTCTGGTGCGGGGTGAGCGCGTGGGTGGGCGGGTGCGGCAGATCACGCTCCTGAACCTGGGGCCG
>CAYUYI010000655.1:0-1150 GCA_964448995.1 uncultured Propionivibrio sp.
TGCAGAAGAACGTCGATTCGCTGATCGTCATTCTCAATGACAAGCTGATGGATGTGCTCGGCGACGACGTGTCGATGGAAGAGGCCTTCAAAGCGGCTGACAACGTGTTGCGCAACGCCGTCGGTGGCATAGCCGAAATCATTAATTTCCCGGGGCTGGTCAACGTCGACTTCGAGGATGTGCGCACGGTGATGGGAGAAATGGGGATGGCCATGATGGGCTCGGCCAACGCTGCCGGCGTGGATCGCGCGCGCATTGCCGCCGAACAGGCCGTTGCGTCGCCGCTGCTCGAAGGCATCAATCTCTCCGGTGCCAAGGGGGTGCTGGTGAATATTACTGCGACGCGCGGCCTCAAGATGAAGGAAGTCAATGAGGTGATGAATACCGTGCGCGAATTCGCCGCCGAAGACGCACACATCATCTTCGGTGCGGTGTACGACGAATCGATGGCTGACGAAATTCGCGTTACGGTCGTGGCGACCGGTCTGGGTCAGGCGCAGGCGCGTCGCCAGGGGTTTACGGTGGTCGATACGCCGGTGGTGCAGGCGACCGGGACGGACGGTGGTTACGTCGCGCAGACGAGCGCCATCGACTACGGGTCGCTTGACGCGGTGCCGGCGATCGTACGTAAAGGACGCAGTACGACAGTCGAGGCGCTGGCGAACAGCGGAGTGGATCGGTATGACATTCCGGCCTTCCTCCGCAAACAAGCCGACTGACGGTCAGCTGCGCTTGATCGCCCGGCGTTGCCTGCCGTCTTGCATAGTGCTGCTATGCGGCGGCAGTCGGCGCCCGGTTCTATCTGCGCTCGCTCGACCGCGTTCGGCCCCATAACGCAAACTCTCTCCTCAAAGGGAATCGTCCGGATGTGTTAGAATCCGCCGCGATTCCCTCTTTCTTTCAAGCACATGCTCAGGCAACGCACTCTTAAATCGCTGATCCGCGCCGCGGGTGTCGGTCTCCATTCCGGCGTCAAGGTCAATATGGTTCTGCGTCCGGCGGCGCCTGATACGGGCATCGTGTTCCGGCGCGTTGATCTCGATCCGGTGGTTGATCTGCCGGCCAGCGCGTTGATGGTGGGTGATACCCGCATGTGTTCGTGCCTTGAGCGCGACGGGGCCAAGGTTGGAACCATCGAGCATCTGATGTC
>CAYUYI010000656.1:0-1150 GCA_964448995.1 uncultured Propionivibrio sp.
AAAGTCCTTCGAGGATTCGAGTTGCGCCGCTTCGCGCGTCGGTCCGAAAATGCGTAGTCCGCGCGCACGGAACAGGTTGACCACCCCGGCGGCCAGCGGCGCTTCCGGGCCGACGACGGTCATGCCAACCCCTTCCCGCTCGGCAAAATCAGCCAGCGCGACAGGATCGACAAGATTCACGTTCTCGACGCCATGCTGGCGCGCTGTTCCAGCATTACCTGGCGCAACAAAGACTTTCTGCACCACCGGAGATTTGGTCAGACACCAGGCCAGCGCATGTTCACGCCCCCCGGAACCGATGACGAGTAGTTTCATATTTCCTTTTCCTTGCGGGTGATTTTGCTCATCAGAGGGATGATTCTCGCTGGAACCGGCGCTTTCATCAACTGCTTGACTTGTACCCGGGGAACGCTGCCTGACCGTTGAGCCTGGATTTCCCATGCGCCGATCACGACTGATTTCCATCCTCGCTGTTTTTCACGTAAATTCACGTAAAGTTTTTCTTATTTCTGCCGTCAACGCCAGTGCAGGCGTCTAAATCGCTTTCAGGAAAGGGTGTCGACGCACTTTTACGGCGTTGTGCAAAATCAAGCCAGATAATCCAGGAGTCAAATCATGAATATTTCACCTATCGGTTCGACAATGACCATGCCGTCCACACCTTCGCCGGTTGCGACCGATACGGCGTCGGTTCGTCAGGAAGCCCGTCCGGTAATGGCGCCGCAGTCGCCGGTGCAGGAGCGGCCTGCGGCCAGCGCTGCCGGAGAAAAGCCCCTGAAAGAGGCCGTGGAGAAGGTGCAGGAATATATTCAGCCCTTCAACAGCAATCTTGAGTTTTCGATCAACAAGGACACGGATCGCCTGGTGGTCAAGGTGGTTGATCAGAGCACCAAGGAGGTCATCCGCCAGATTCCCTCCGAGGAAATGCTGGCGATCGCCAAGGCGCTCGATAGTCTGAAAGGGCTGCTGGTCAGGCAGACGGCTTAGTCGCGCATCATCCATGGAAGCAGAAGCTGCGGCAGGCCAATGTCCGCCATGGCGCTTTTGGCATCGTCCATGAAATGTGGGATCATGCTCGCGTAATGTAAGCGCATCAGGAGAATCATCATGGCAATCACCTCATCCGGCATTGGCTCGAATCTCGATATCG
>CAYUYI010000657.1:0-1144 GCA_964448995.1 uncultured Propionivibrio sp.
GCCACATCGACCGGGCTGGCCATCACGCGCCGGATCCGCTTCTTCACGATCGACTGGATTTCCCGCTCCCAATCGCGCAGGAACGGCTCCGTCGTCACGATCATCACCTCATCCGGCGTTACCTGCACCGGCAAGATGCCAAAACGGGTCGCATAGGCGCTCGACATCACATCGGTCACCGCCGTAAAGTCGATCTTCAACGGATCAATGTGGTAATAGTCCAGCCCCACCTTGGCGGCAAACCACTCGCCAAGATCATCAAGCGTCAGCGGTCGATTCGGCGCCCGTCGCGATTTCCACTTCTGCTCGGCCACAACCACCAGCGGATGCGCCTGCAGTCGCTGCAAACGGGATTCCGCAATCAAAGCATCGGCATCCGGCTTATCCACCAGGCCGTCCGCCACCAGCATGCCGAGAAGCTCGGCAACCGTCAGTCGGTGATCCGGAAGCGGCGTATCGCGCGAATCGCTTTTCTTGTTCATGGTAACGCCCTGGCAAATAGTCTGCGGGAACTATACCCGACCCGGCGCAGGCCGCTCAATGCCGCGCTCGAACAATATCCAGCGCAGCTAAGAAGATTCATCGCCAAAGCGACACGGTGTAACCAATTGTTGCACTTTTACGCTTGTCTTTTCCCCGTGTTTCCCCCCACACTATGCACCCTGAACCCCGACCCCTCACTGCCCCAAGGAGCCCCCGATGAAAACCTCGCTGTCCGTTCTTGCCATCACATTTGCACTGTTCGCCATTCCGGCGGCTGCACAGCAAGGACCGGCGGGAGTCCCCGGCGCACCGCTCATCGGCGCCGTCATCGCACCGGCCCCCACACCGGAAGAAAAACGCGTGCAACAGCAGCAGGCCAAGCGCGCGGCAGCAGACTGCACTCAGGCCAAAAACCCGTCGCAATGCAAGGCGCAGCAAGCCGCCCGCAAACGGGCCCGTCAGGCGTGCAAGGACACACAAGGCCCTGAAAACAAACAGTGCATCCGCGACTTTTTGGCGGCAAAGAAGTAACAGACCGCTCGCCCCCGCCCCGACCGACCCACACGGATACGCCGCACGGCACCGGCGTCGAACAGGCGTTGCTGCCGCTCGTACTCGCCCTCTACCTCAGGCACGCGTCAGAGCGCCGATAAGAGCGACC
>CAYUYI010000658.1:0-1144 GCA_964448995.1 uncultured Propionivibrio sp.
ATAGCTTCAGGTGACTGGAGTTCAGACGTGTGCTCTTCCGATCTGGTCAAGGCGGCCAAACGCCAGTTGCGCGAGTTCGAGCAGCGCGCGTCGATCAATCCGCTGCAACCCGACCTGTTTGCAGCAATTGCCGAGCCACCCGAACCGGAGATGCACCCCGCACTCGAACGCCTCCAGTCAATCACACCGGACGAATTGACGCCAAAGCAGGCGCTTGAAGCGCTCTACGAACTCAAGTCGCTCAGCCCGTAAAGAAGCATCCGAATCGAATTTCGGATTATCGAAAGAACAGCACATCGCGGTGCTGCACCTTCATGCGACTGGCGTGGATACTCGAGGTTTGAGCTCGACCATCACCTGCCTGCCAAGATTTCACAGGCTACGTCAACAACAGACAGGTTGCAGTCATTCACCGGAAATGCAAAACGGGCGTGATTGATTTACCCCTTGCGCCGGTGATCGATCTCCTCGATCGCCTGTTGATAGAGCATGGTGTCGTGGCTGCCCCCCTTGTCGGGATGGTTGGCGCTGCGAATACGGCGGAGTTCCTTATCGGTCTTGGACTTGAAAGGACGAGGGCTGCGATGACTGTCACGGGCAACGCATTTCTCTGAAGCGTACTTCTCGGCTTCGACCTTCGATGCGTAAAACGGGTGGAGATTATCGATCTGCCAGCGTCCACGCGAGGCGTCCAACTTGCTCTGCTTGCCGTCCTTGACCCACATTGGCATTCCCGTGCTGTCGATGATGATCTCGATCTGCTCTGTCCGGTGATCAGGCACCCACCAGTAGATACCTGCTGCGGGTTTGGTTGCTTCAAGGTGCGCCTCCCTCACCTTGCGTTCGGCAATCTGCGCTTTAATCTTGTCCTTCGCTTCCGGCGACAGGGCATCAGCGCCGGCTTGTCTTCTGGCTTGCGCGGCAGCAATGTCTGCCATCCATGCCCGATACTTGTTCAGGTACGAGCGAAGGTAGGTGACTTCATCAGGAGTGAGCGGTGTCATCGGCCCAAGGTTCGGCCCAATAGACTCACGCTGTGGTGCAGAGGAAGCGGTAGCCGCCATCTGGCGCAACTGTTCGATTGCTTCACGTTGTCGCGCACGGTAGCGTGACTGTTTCTCTGCCGGGGTCAATGCCACGATGG
>CAYUYI010000659.1:0-1139 GCA_964448995.1 uncultured Propionivibrio sp.
GGTAAAACGCGCCCCCGGCCGCGGCTGAGCTGCGCAAAGCCGGCCGCTTCGACGATCGGATAGCGAACAAACGTTCTAATCCGCGCTGACTCGATCCACCGGACGATGCGCGCGCACACCCCGGACAAACAAAGGGGCGGCTCACCGCCGCCCCTGCAGGCACATCGAAAAACGCACGAAAGTCCGGACCCAGCACCCGATCCGCGAGCCCGAAACCCTCGCCGTCGACTATTCCAGATCCGGCCGCGTGGTCGGCGGCACGGACCGCCGTGGCTCGCCGACATACAGCTGACGCGGACGCCCGATCTTGTATTCCGGATCGGTCACCATTTCCTCCCACTGCACCATCCAGCCGACGGTCCGGGCCAGCGCGAAAATGCAAGTAAACATCTCCGTCTGGATCCCGATGGCCTTCTGCACGATGCCCGAGTAGAAGTCCACATTCGGATAGAGTTTTTTCTCGACGAAGTAGTCGTCTTCCAGCGCGATCCGCTCCAACTCCTTGGCCAGCTTGAAGAGCGGATCATTATCCAATCCGAGTTCCTGCAGCACGTTGTCGCAAATCCGGCGCATGATCCGGGCGCGCGGATCGAAATTCTTGTACACCCGGTGACCAAAGCCCATCAGCTTGAACGAATCGTTTTTGTCCTTGGCGCGCTTGATGTATTCGGGAACGCGCGAGACGTCGCCAATCTCGGCCAGCATTTTGAGACAGGCCTCGTTGGCGCCGCCATGCGCCGGCCCCCAGAGACAACCGATGCCGGCGGAAATGCAGGCATACGGATTGGCCCCCGACGAACCGGCCAACCGGACGGTTGACGTCGATGCATTCTGCTCGTGATCGGCATGCAGCGTAAAGATCGTGTCCAGCGCGTGCACCACCACCGGATTCGGCACGTATTCCTCACAGGGCGTGCCGAACATCATGTGCATGAAGTTCGCGGTGTAGCCGAGGTCGTTGCGCGGGTACATGAAAGGCTTGCCGCGCGAATAGCGATAGGCCAACGCCACGATCGTCGGCATCTTCGCGACGATACGATTGAAGTTGACGTTGCGGGCCTTCGGATCGAGAAACCCTTCCTCTGCTTCGTGATAGAACGCCGAGAGCGCCCCGACCACGCCAACCATGACGGCCATCG
>CAYUYI010000660.1:0-1134 GCA_964448995.1 uncultured Propionivibrio sp.
CGCGTCGGTGGCGAGAATTACGGCAAGACGGCAAGCGGATTGGCGATCGCCACCGCTCATCAAACCGCCCGCTGACGGATCATCATCGTAGGGCTTTTTCATCGCGCAATCCACTGCTGCCGAACCGTCGCCTTTTCCTTGCTTCATCGAGCCGGCCTTGCTACTCGCCCTAGTAGTCGCATCCTGGCTCCCCGTTGCTTATGATCACCCCATAAAAACAACAAATCAACGCTTCCGGTGCACAGACGCCCAAACACGCGTCGCGCTCGTCGGGAAGCGTCGTCGAACGTTTTCATGAACACCACACCATCAGAGAGCACGTTATGGACACAAGCATCATTCTGGAGTTCGGCATCATTCTGTTTTGTCTGCTGGCCGGAGCCCGTTACGGCGGTTACGGCCTTGGCTTGATCAGTGGAGCAGGGCTGCTGGTCTTTGCCTTCGTTTTCCATCTCGCGCCGGGCAAACCCCCTGTCGACGTGCTTCTGACGATCATGGCCGTACTCGCCTGTGCGTCCACGTTGCAAACGGCGGGAGGCCTCAACGTGATGATGCGATTCGCGGAAAAGCTGCTGCGACGCCATCCCAAGCACATCACCTTGCTTGCGCCGATTACCACCTGGTCGCTGACAGTGATGTGCGGTACCGGCCACGTGGTCTACACGATGTTCCCGATCATCTACGACATCGCCATCAAGACCGGTATTCGGCCGGAACGCCCGATGGCGGTCGCGTCGATCTCGTCACAGATCGGCATTTGCGCCTCTCCAGTGTCAGTTGCCGTCGTCTCGATGGTCGCCATTCTCGCCAAGGCCAAGGGGCTGGATCATCCGGTCAGCATCATCGAATTACTGTCGGTGGGCATGCCGGCCACTTTCTGCGGCATGATCGTCGCGGCGCTGTGGAGCATGCGCCGGGGCCTCGATCTCGACAAGGATCCGGTGTTTCAAGCCAAGATCCAGGATCCGGCCCAACGCGAATACATTTACGGGGAATCGGCCACGCTGCTCGACAAGGTATTCCCGAAAGAAGCGTACTGGGCAACGTGGATTTTCTTTGCCGCCATCGGCGTCGTCGTGCTGCTCGGTGCGTTCCCCGACTTGCGCCCGCTCGTCGGTGAGATCGGAAGAGCGT
>CAYUYI010000661.1:0-1131 GCA_964448995.1 uncultured Propionivibrio sp.
GAGACCGGCGTGGTCGTCCGATGTTTCGCTGCAAACTCTGCTGGCGTCAGATAGTCCAGCGCGCTATGAGGACGGCATTGGTTGTAGTCCTGACGCCAAGCAGAGATCAGGATACGAGCTTCGGCCAGCGTCGTAAACCAATGGTCATTGAGGCATTCGTCCCGGAAGCGTCCGTTGAAGCTTTCGATGAACGCATTCTGGGTCGGTTTTCCGGCCTGAATCATCTTGAGTTGAACCCCATGCCTGTATGCCCATTGATCGAGCGCCTTGCCGGTGAACTCTGGCCCTTGGTCGGTCCGGATCGCCTTGGGGTATCCCCGAAATCGTGCGGCCTGGTCAAGAGCTCGTGTCACATACAGCCCTGAAATCCCGAAGTCGGCGACCAGGTCGATGGCTTCTTTGCTGTAATCATCGACGATGGTCAGTACCTTGATCCGTCGCCCGTTGGCCAAGGCATCGCTAACGAAATCCATCGACCAGACCTGATTCGGGCCAGCGGGGCGTTCGAGCACCTGCCGCTCGATGGCGACGCCATGTCGCTTCCGGCGTCGCCGTACGGCAAGTCCCGCTTCGCGGTAAAGCCGGTAGATCCGTTTGTGGTTCGCCCGAACGCCTTCGCGCCGGACCAAGGCGTGCAAGCGCCGATAGCCGAAGCGCCGCCGCTCACCCGCCAATTCGATCAGCCTGGCCTGCAAGTGCTCATTGCTTGGCTGGGATTTCGGTTCGTAGTGCAGTACCGTGCGTGATAGCCCCACCAGCTGGCAGGCCCGGCGCTCGGAAATCTTCGTTGATTTCTGCATCACCACGACTGCCTCACGCTTTTGCTGGGGGCTCAACGTTTTCGGCCAAGTACCGAGCGCAACGCCTCCGCGTCAAGTATCGATTCCGCCAGCAGCTTTTTGAGCCGTGAATTCTCCGCTTCCAGTTCCTTCAGCCGTTTGGCGTCGGAGACGTTCATCCCGCCAAATTTGGCGCGCCATGTATAGAACGAGGCGTCACTGAATCCATGCTGCCGACACAATTCCTTTACCGGCACGCCGGCTTCCGCTTGCTTCAAAAAGCCAATGATTTGTTCCTCTGAAAACCGCTTCTTCAAGTCCATTCTCCTTCTCGAAAACGGACTTTACTAAA
>CAYUYI010000662.1:0-1129 GCA_964448995.1 uncultured Propionivibrio sp.
GGCACCGTGATCGTCACGCCATCTCGTGGCGAGCCGGGTTCAAAATGGTAAGTGAGCGCAAACTCGATACCGCCCAGCTTGATCTGGTGCGGGAACGCCTCGGTGGTCACGCCTGCCGCCTCGTGACGCATCAGGTCCTCGCGCTTGAGGTACAGCAGTTTCGGGTTTTCTCGCTCGGCTTCCTTGCGCCACTTGTCGAAATCGGCGCCGGTGGTGATGCCCTCAGGAATGATCTGGTCGTAGAAGGCGACAATCAGTTCGTCGTCGACCAGCACGTCGGGCCGGCGCGATTTGTGTTCGAGCGTCTCGATGTCGAGCATCAACTGGTGGTTGTGCGTGTAGAACGCCCAGCGCCGGGAAAATTCCTCGGCGATTTCGCCCTCGACCAACCCCTGCCGGATGAAGATCTCGCGCGCCTCCTTGGGGTTCATCGGCCCAAAATTCACGCGCTTTTTCGGATTGACGACGATGCCGTAGAGCGTCGAACGCTCGAAGGCCACCGCCTGCATCGCCTTCTTTTCCCAGTGCGGATCGAAGTAGCTGCGCTTGATCAGGTGAGCGCCCACTTTCTCCAGCCACTCGGGTTCGATGCGGGCGACGCAGCGGGCGAAGAGCTTGGAGGTTTCGGTAATTTCCGCGGCGGCGATCCACTTGCCGGCTTTCTTGTTGAGCGGCGAACCGGGATGGATCAGGAACTTCATGCCGCGCGCGCCGAGGTAGTGACCGGAGTCTTCCGACTTGCAGCCGATGTTGCCGAGCAAGCCGGAAAGCAGCGCGCGGTGGATGGCGTCGTAAGTGGCCGGAAGCTGGTTCTCTTGCCAGCCGTGCTCGGCGGCCAGCCCATGCAACTGGCTGTGGATATCGTGCCATTCGCGCATGCGCAGCGCCGAGAGGAAATTGGCATGACAGGCCTGGACCAGCTTACGCTGCGATTTCTTGTGCTCCAGTTCGCCTTCGTACCATTGCCAGAGTTTGAGCCAGGAAAGAAATTCCGATTTCTCGTCGGCAAACTTCTTGTGCGCCGCGTCAGCCGTACCCTGCTTTTCCTGCGGCCGTTCGCGCGGGTCTTGCACAGTCAGCGCGGCGGCGATGACCAGCATTTCCTTGAGGCAGCCTTCGTCGCGGGCGG
>CAYUYI010000663.1:0-1107 GCA_964448995.1 uncultured Propionivibrio sp.
TTACTCACTAGTCGGTAAATAAGTCGACAAACATGGAACCCTTGCGTGACATGACGTTCAAATGTTTTATGAGACGAGACGGAAGAACATTTGATCACAAGACGCTGGAAGAAATTCGGCTGATGGCGGTGGAGCGGGTGCGCGAAGGTGAGCCTGCATCGCAAGTTATCGAAGCCTATGGATTTAACCGGACGACGATTTACAAGTGGCTGAATGCTGCGTTGCGTCCGGGCGTTGGCATCAAGGCGCTGCGCTCGACGAAAGCCACCGGACGTCCGCGCACTCTGACGCCGACGCAGGAGCGGCAAGTGTTCCGATGGGTAAATGGCCGCGACCCGCGGCAGTACGGGTTGGATTTTGGTTTGTGGACACGTGCTGTGGTTGCCGAACTGATCGAACAGAAATTCTGTGTGAAGCTGGGATTGACCGCTGTTGGCGAATTGCTGGCGAGGTTGGGGCTGACACCGCAGAAGCCGTTGCAACGCGCCTATCAACGAGACCCCGAAGCGATTGAACGCTGGCAACGCGAGACGTACCCGGCGATTGCCAAGCAGGCCAAGGCGGAAGGCGCTGAGGTCTTTTTCTGGGATGAGTCCGGCTTCCGGGCGGACACCGTTCATGGAAAGACTTGGGGCGTGCGTGGTCAGACACCGGTTGTCGAGCGTCCAGGCCAACGACAATCGATCAGTGCCGCGTCGGCCGTCAATGCCCAGGGGGCGTTCTGGTTCTGCACGTACCAAGGGGCGCTCAATGCCGAGTTGTTCGTTGAACTGCTGAAACAGATGATGGAGTCCCGCCAGAAACCGGTTCATCTGGTGCTCGACGGCCTGCCGGCCCACAAGAAGCTCTGTATCAAAGAGTTCGTTGCCTCCACCAACGGACGCCTGACGCTGCATTTCCTGCCTGGCTATGCCCCGGACCTGAATCCCGATGAATTGGTATGGAGTCATGTCAAGCGCACAGGGACCGCTCGGCGACCTTTGCGAAAGGGTGAAAGCCTGCGCGAGAAGATCGAAGAACAACTCGCAAGAATTCAGAATATGCCTCAACTCGTTCGATCATTTTTCGACGCGCCTTCTGTCGCCTATATTGGCGACTGGTGAGTAA
>CAYUYI010000664.1:0-1103 GCA_964448995.1 uncultured Propionivibrio sp.
TCGAAGGTGGCGACCTGATGCTTGGGCGCGGCAACGTAGGTGGTGCCGCGCAGCCAGGCGTCGATGTGGCGGGCCGCCTTCTTGCCGTGGCCGACGGCGACGGTAATGTTGCGTTCGGTCGGCACCATGTCGCCGCCAGCGAAGATGCCGGGGTGGCCGGTCATCAGGTTGTCGTCGACCTTGACCACGCCGTCGTGGGCTTCGACACCCGGCACGCCGTTGAGCGGGCCGAGATCGACGTCCTGACCCAGCGCCAGCACCACCGAATCGGCTTCCAGGGTTTCGTATTCGCCGGTCGGTTGCGGCACGCCGTTGGCGTCGAGCTCCATCTTTTCGATGGTGATGCCTTCGTCGCCCGCCTGCTTGATGGTCGACAGCCACTTCATCTTGACGCCTTCTTCGATCGCTTCCTCGACCTCGAAGTCGTGCGCCGGCATCTTGTCCCGGGTGCGGCGATAAACAAGGATCGGCTCGGCACCCATGCGCTTGGCGGTGCGGGCGACGTCGATGGCGGTATTGCCGCCGCCGTAGACGACGACACGGCGACCGAGCATCGGCTTCTCTTCGCCTTCCATGCTGCGCAGCACGGAGACGGCATCGACGATCTTGGAGACTTCGCCCGAGGGGATGGCGGTGCGCTTGCCAATGTGCGCGCCGACCGCGAGGAAGACGGCGTCGTACTTGCCTTCCTGCATCGTCTCGAGGATGTTTTCGACCTTGGTGTCGAGGATGACACGCACGCCCATCTGGACGACGCGCTGCATCTCGGCATCGAGGATTTCACGCGGCAGGCGGTACTTCGGGATGCCGTAACGCATCATGCCGCCGACCAGCGGGCCGGCTTCGATGACGGTGACCTGGTGGCCGAGGCGGCGCAGATGATAGGCGGCCGACATGCCGGACGGGCCGGAGCCGACGATCAGCACATGCTTGCCCGATTCCTGTTCCGGCTGGGCGAACTGCCACTTCTGCTTGATCGCCTCGTCGCCGAGAAAGCGCTCGACCGAGTTGATGCCGACGGCCGAATCGAGCTGGGCGCGGTTACAGGCGCCTTCGCAGGTGTGGTAGCAGACGCGGCCCATGATCGCCGGGAAGGGGTTGTC
>CAYUYI010000665.1:0-1101 GCA_964448995.1 uncultured Propionivibrio sp.
ACCGCCGACATCCAGCTTGTAAGGCTAGCGCTCTACCAACTGAGCTAAGCACCCGTTTTGTGCCGTAACACAAAGCCGATCAGTTTACCGCATCTTTCAGACCTTTACCAGCGCGGAACTTTGGCACCTTGGCCGCCTTGATCTTGATCGAGGCACCGGTTCTCGGGTTGCGCCCGCTACGTGCCGCGCGCTTGCCGACATAGAACGTTCCGAAACCAACCAGCGTCACTTCTCCACCCTTCTTGAGCGAAGTTTTAACCGCAGCAATCGTCGCATCCAACGCACGACCGGCAGCAGCTTTTGACAAATCGGCAGACTTGGCAATTTGATCGATCAGTTCTGACTTGTTCACGTGTAACCCCTTCTGGATTGTTGATGAATGGACATGAAACACCGTGACCTGCAAACAGCATCTAACAACGCTGAAACCCTTGTGTCAAGCGGTTTCTGGCGAATTCTAGCCAAGTACAAAAAAGGAGAAAATCATGCCGAAGGATTGACCTTCGGCAGATTCAAATGGAATCAATGAGTAACAATCGATTGTGCAGAAGCGTTCTCAGTTCCGCTGACAACCGCTGTTGCTTCGCCCCCCTCAGGCAATGCCTGCGGCAAGCGTTCGAGTGCCAACTCGAGTACCTTGTCGATCCATTTCACCGGAATGATCTCGAGCTTGTTCTTGATATTGTCCGGAATCTCGGCCAGATCACGAACATTCTCGTCAGGAATCAGAACGCGGGCGAGTCCGCCGCGCACAGCCGCCAACAATTTTTCCTTGAGACCACCAATCGGCAGAACCTCGCCACGCAGGGTGATTTCCCCCGTCATGGCAACGTCACAACGTACCGGTATGCCCGTCATTGAGGAAACCAACGCAGTCGTCATCGCGATGCCTGCCGATGGGCCATCCTTCGGCGTCGCACCTTCGGGCACGTGGATGTGGATATCTTTTTTCTCGAAAGCATCGTCGGCGATGCCGAGGCGCTGTGCGCGTGCCCGGACGACCGAACGGGCGGCTTCGACGGATTCTTTCATCACATCACCGAGCGAACCGGTCGTAATCGTCTTGCCCTTACCAGGCAGCGCCACCGATTCAATCGTCAG
>CAYUYI010000666.1:0-1099 GCA_964448995.1 uncultured Propionivibrio sp.
GGCGGACTGATCCGTCGTCGCACGGCAGCCTCGCGACGCAAGGCCGGTCTCGTTACCGGTCCGTGACAATCAACCGGAGGGGAACCATGATGTTTTCGGGATTCAGCAAGAAGATGGCCGTTTGCGCCCTGGGGCTGGCGATGTGCGTGGGGGCGGGCGGCGCCCTGGCAGCCGACGTGATCAAGATCAAGATCGCCTACGGCAACAACGTCGGCGAACCGAACGACAAGGCCGTGCGCGAATGGGGCCGGCTGATGAAGGAGCGCAGCAAGGGTCAGGTCGAATTCCAGTATTTCCCGAGTTCGCAGCTCGGCTCGCAGAAGGACGTGACCGAACAGCTGACGATCGGCTCGAACGTGATCACGATTTCCGACGGCGGCTTCCTGATGGATTACGTGCCGGCCTTCGGCGTGACCTATCTGCCTTACATCTACGACAACAAGGAGCAGCTGTTCAAGCTTGTCGACAGCGATCTGTTCAAGGATCTGTCCAAGCAACTCGAAGGCAAGGGGCTGTACATCGTGCATAGCAAGTGGATCTACGGTGTGCGCAACATGCTGGCGACCAAGCCCGCGACCAAACCGGAAGACCTCAAGGGCCTGAAGATCCGGGTGCCGAACATTCGGCTGTCGAACGAAATGATGAACGCCATGGGCGCGACGGCGACGCCGATGCCGCTGGCCGAAGCCTATCCGGCGCTGATGCAGGGCGTGATCAACGGTGCCGAAAACCCGATTCCGGTGCTCTACGGTGGCAAGATGTTTGAAGGCGCGAAGTTCCTGCTGATGACCCGGCATCAGGTCAATCTGTCGTCCTGGATTGCCGGTACGAGCTTCATCAAGAAACTGCCGCCGGAGATCGTAAAGATGCTCAAGGAGACGGGCGAAGAGGCAGGTAAATTCCTCGACAAGGAAAACGAGGTCGCCGACAAGGAAGCCGTCAAGAAGATGGAAGCCGCCGGCGTGAAAGTGGTCGAGGTGGACCGTGCCGCGTTCAAGAGCGTGATGAAAGACTTCCCGGCTCGCTTCAACAAGGAATTCCCGCCTGAAGTCATGAACAAGGTCTATTCGATCATCGGTTCGAAGTAATCGTTTGTATG
>CAYUYI010000667.1:0-1096 GCA_964448995.1 uncultured Propionivibrio sp.
GCGCGTCCCGAGGGCGCGTCAGTCTCGTTGGCGGTTATCCATGCCATCAGCCTGCCCCCCGGTGTGTTTGGTGGCGATTCGGTCGAGCATCTGTTTCTCAATTCGCTCGATGTCGAGGCGCATCCTTACTTTTCCCTGCTACGAGACTTGCGCGTGTCGGCGCATTTTTTTATTCGTCGTGACGGCGAGTTAGTCCAGTTCGTTTCCTGTGCTCAGCGGGCTTGGCACGCCGGCGTGTCACGTTGGAACGGACGCGAGCGTTGCAATGATTTTTCCATTGGCATCGAGCTCGAGGGATGCGATGAGCAGTCCTTCTCGGATGCGCAGTATCGCTGTCTGGGCTCGCTGCTCGAAGCGTTACGGCAACGGTATCCTATCGAAGCGGTGGTCGGGCATGCTGATATCGCTCCGGGGCGCAAGACAGATCCCGGTCCTTGTTTCGAATGGCATCGTGTGCAACGATGAGGTGTTGCAATTTGTCTCACGGCATCGATCATGTTTATGCGACGCATAAAATAGTTCTTGCGTCAAGTGGGTGGCGCTACTACAATTAGTTGCAGATGACAAGAGTGGCACAATATCTAGTAGGTCTGGTTTCTGGATTTTGTGCCGACTTTTTTGGTTTGCGGAGACGAGTGATGCACGATAGTGCGTTGCCAACGCCTCCCGATTGTGGGCCTTGACGGATTTGAACGGATCGCTGAATCACAAAAATCTCATCGTCTTACAGTGCTTACCGGGAACTTCCGGTTTTGCTCAGGCTCCCGCTCCCTCTTCTGTTTCTCTTCATTTTTCTGATTTTCGTCTGTCCGGCGCGTGGAGTTCCTGCGGGTCAATACAATCTGTTTGTCATGGTCGGCGCGGTCGTGCGCCTGTGCTGCGAACCGGTTGTCAGTCGTCACGCGCTCGCTGCCGGGCGTCGTCTCCGAATTCAATTTGCGCGTCGCCGACGCGTTCATTGAATGATCCGTCATTCGGGCGGATCTCAATCAGCAGTGCCCCAACGAGTAGTTCCCTTGATACCCAAGAAGGAGGTTGAGATGGCAACAAGTGCTAAGAAACCGGCGGCGGCTGCGAAGCCTGCTGCCAAAAAACC
>CAYUYI010000668.1:0-1094 GCA_964448995.1 uncultured Propionivibrio sp.
CAAGGCGAAAGCCGGCGCACGCCGTCCGACCCGCGCAAAAGCGAGGACCCAGCCGAGCAACACGATCTGGAGAAATGGAACGGCAATCACAACCAAGGCGGTCGGAACAGCGATCGGTGCGGCGCCGCCCTGTGCCAATGCGGCCACCGATTGCCACAACGTTGCCTCGTTATGCAAGCCGCTCATGCTGATGCGAATGACCGGGCAGACGTTCGCCAGCACGAACACGATGGCTGCAGCCACGGTCAGTGCCAACATCTGTTCGATACCGAGGCGCTCGGCACGATACAGTACCGCCCCACACATTTCACAGTGCGCAACCTCGCCACGTGCCAGCGCCACGCGCCGATAAACGTGGTCACAGTGCTCGCAAGCAATCAAATCCGGAAAGGTTCGCATCGCTTCACACCGGCCTCTGCGTTGGCTGTGGGCGGGATCGCCCCAACGATCAGGCGTTGTTCATGAGTCCATCAAAAAAATGCCATCGCACACTCAACCCACCTCCGTCTCGCGGTAGGTGGCAGCCTGCTCGTGCAACCATTTGCTGAACACCTGCAGCGAGGCCGACCCTGCCCGGTTCTCTGGGTAAACGAGGTAGTAGCCACGCTGGCTGCGCAAGGCATAGGGGCACGGGGAAATCAGTTCGCCCGATGCGATTTCTTTCTGCACGAAAAAGCGCGGCACCAGCGCGACACCGAGACCGGCCTGCGCTGCCGGAATCAGCATCGAAAAGAGCTCATAGCGTGCACCGCCCATCACGTTGACCCCGGTCACGCCAGCCATTTCGAACCACTGCCGCCAGGCATCCGACCGAGCCGACTGATGCAGCAATTCCATCGTCGCCAGTTCCTCCGGCTCGATCTGCACGCGCCCCTTGAGCAGTTCGGAACTGCAGACCGGAATCATTTCTTCACCGAACAGATACTCGATCACCGCCCCTGGCCAGATCGGATCGCCGAAATGGATCGCTGCATCGAACGGCGTGTCGTTGAACATGAAAGGTTCAGCGCGGGTCGACAGGTCAATGCTGATGCCGGGATGGTGTGTCCGAAAATCAGCCAGTCGCGGGATCAGCCAGCGCGACGCGAAGGTCG
>CAYUYI010000669.1:0-1092 GCA_964448995.1 uncultured Propionivibrio sp.
TCCTTGTGCCTCAAGTTTAAGGCTTCGGAGTGTCTACAGGTTCCGGGGCGATTCAAATCGCCTTTGACTGCCTTGAATGAGAGTCGATGAGAGGCTTGCCAATACTGGAAAGTCACTCTCAAGTTGGATGATCAACGACATTTTTCATATATCCTCTTGCGTAAGGGTTGTCGGGCCGTATTCCGGTTTATTGATGAAAATCATCATCTTTGCGCTACGGCTCGGTATACTTGCCCCTTCGCCCATTGAGAACCCTCATGCAGCAACTGAATCTTCCCGAACTCGTCTGTCCCGCCGGCAGCCTGCCCGCCCTCAAGGCTGCCGTCGATAATGGCGCTGACACGGTGTATTTCGGCTACAAGAACGACACCAACGCGCGCAATTTCGCCGGGCTCAACTTCGATCAGAAGGCGATGGTCGAGGGCATCCAGTACGCCCACACGCGCGGCAAGCATGTATTGATGGCGATCAATACCTTCCCGCAGCCGGGGCGCGAAGCCGACTGGCGGCGCGCCGTCGATGGTGCGGCCGACCTCGGCGTCGACGCGGTGATCCTGGCCGACATCGGCCTGCTCGACTACGCCCGCCAGCGCCACCCGGATCTGCGCCTGCACCTTTCGGTGCAAGGCTCGGCGACCAGCTACGAAGCGGTCAATTTCGCGCATCGCGAATTCGGCATCCGGCGCGCCGTGTTGCCACGCGTGCTGACGCTGGCGCAGGTCGAACAGGTCATCAAGAACACACCGGTCGAGATCGAGGTCTTCGGCTTTGGCAGCCTCTGCGTGATGAACGAGGGCCGTTGCTGGCTCTCGTCGTACGCCACCGGCGAGTCGCCCAATACGGTCGGTGCCTGCTCGCCGGCCAAATACGTCAAGTGGGACAAGCAACCGGGGCGAATGGACACCCGCCTCAACGGCATTTTGATCGACCGCTACGGCGATAAAGAACCGGCCGGCTATCCGACGCTATGCAAGGGCCGTTTCGAGGTAAACGGTGCAACCTACTACGCGCTGGAGGAGCCGACCAGCCTGAACGTGCTCGAGATGTTGCCGGAGATCGTCAAGATCGGTGTTTCGGCGATCAAAGTCGAGG
>CAYUYI010000670.1:0-1090 GCA_964448995.1 uncultured Propionivibrio sp.
GCCTGCTCGAACGCATCGACGGCATCTATCGCGAGAACCGGCGCGGCCGCGTCTTTGTCGCACTGCACATGCACGCCGGCGACGGCAACGTGCACACCAATATCCCGGTGAACTCCGACAACTACGCCATGCTGCAAACCGCCAACGCGGCGGTCGCGCGCATCATGGCGCTGGCGCGCTCGCTCGACGGCGTCGTTTCCGGCGAACATGGCATCGGCATCACCAAGCTCGAATTTCTGAGCGAGGAAGAACTCGCGCCGTTCCTTGCCTATAAGGCCAGGATCGATCCAGACGGGCACTTCAACAAGGGCAAGTTGATGCCCGGCAGTGACCTGTCCAACGCCTACACACCGTCGTTCTCGCTGCTCGGCACCGAATCGCTGATCATGGAACAGTCCGAGATCGGCAACATCTCGGCCATGGTCAAGGACTGCCTGCGCTGCGGCAAATGCAAGCCGGTATGCTCGACGCACGTGCCGCGCGCGACGCTGCTCTATTCGCCGCGCAACAAGATCCTCGCCACCTCGCTGCTGATCGAGGCCTTCCTCTACGAAGAGCAGACCCGGCGCGGCATCTCGCTGCGCCACTTCGACGAGTTCAACGACGTCGCCGACCACTGCACGATCTGCCACAAATGCGTGAAGCCGTGCCCGGTCGACATCGACTTCGGTGATGTGTCGATCCGCATGCGCAACTTCCTGCGTGAACAGGGCAAAAAGAAGACGGTGCCGGCCAAAGCCGCGGCGATGGCCTTCCTGACCATGAAGGACGCCGCCTCGATCCGCCTGACGCGCAAGCTGATGGTCGACTGGGGCTACGCCGCGCAGCGCCTCGCGCACAAGCTGGTCAAGCCTTTCGGCCTGATCCAGCGCCAGACGCAGCTGCCGCCGGCCACCGTCGGCCAGCCACCGCAGATCGCGCCGCTCGTCCGCTCGCAGGTCATCCACTTCCTCAACAAGCCGATGCCGGCCGGGCTGCCGAAACGCACGGCGCGGGCACTGCTCGACATTGAGGACGACAAGGTCGTGCCGGTCATCCGCGACCCGCGCAAGGTCGGCGCCGAGGACTACGACGGCGACGCCGTCTTCTA
>CAYUYI010000671.1:0-1087 GCA_964448995.1 uncultured Propionivibrio sp.
AGATAGCTTCAGGTGACTGGAGTTCAGACGTGTGCTCTTCCGATCTCTGGGATTCAAGGGCGATACGTCTTACGAGGAGGTGATTCGCGCCCATCTGCAGGACACACAGGGCACGTCGGGTTGCTGACCCCGGGGGCGGCAGCCCCCGGTTCACTGCTGCAAGACGAGCGATTCCCAGATTTCGTTGGATTCCTCGACGGCCGCCTCGGCGCGCGCCGGATTGCGCTGCTCGACAGCTGCCAGGATCTGCGTGTGTGCTTCAGCGGATTCCCGGCTGAAGTCCTTCTGTTTGCGCAGGCTCTGCTCAATATACGGCTTGAAATATTGCATCACGAAGCTGTAGATGGTCTGGAGCGGCGTATTTTTGGAGGCTCGACCGAGCACGTCATGAAATTCCAGGTCCAGCGACAGTAATTCATCATAGTTCTTGCTGGCACGCGCCTTCAACGACTGGGTTCGCTCGACGCAATTTCGCAGGCAGCGCAGGTCTTCCGGCGTGGCGTTCAGTACCGCCAGCCGCGCCACATTCTTTTCAAGAATAACCCGCAATTCCTTCAGTTCGGCGAAGCGTGGCTGGGAAACGATGAGGCTGAACAGCAGCGGATCGAACACGACTTTGCCGCCGCCGGTCGCGATGTAAGTACCGTCGCCCCGCTTGATATCGACAATGCCGAGCGCTGACAGGACTTTCATCGCTTCCCGCACCGAGCCCCGGCTGACGGCCAGCAGCTTGCAAAGTTCGGCTTCGGAGGGCAACCGATCGCCGGGTAGAACCCGTTTGGTCAGCAACAACTCCTTGATGCTGTTGACCACGAAATCGACCGACGAGTCGTTGGGTTTCGACGCGAGAAACGCCGAAAGTTCGTGGGGTTTTCCGCTTTCTGCTTCGCTCACACCATGTCCTTGTCCATGCAGCGCATATAGTCGAGATTCTCTCTGTTCCATCGATTCTCGATCTCGACGGTTTGTTCGAAGGTTTCCTGCCACGTCAGCCAGTGCTCGATGACGCGGTTGATTCCCCGGGATTCAGGGCGCACCACCTTGATCATGTGCGCGTAGGGCAACAGACCGGCCCCCAGCTCGGTGC
>CAYUYI010000672.1:0-1083 GCA_964448995.1 uncultured Propionivibrio sp.
AGTCGATCGTGAAGAAGCGGATCCGGCGCGTGATGGCCAGCCCGGTCGATGTGGCACGCTATCTGGTGGAGTTCTACAATCTCGCGCGTTCGGTCAAGAAGGCGTCGCAGCAGGGCGGGCAGAGTGCGGGGCTGTCATCGTTCGAGCAATTGGTCGAGTTGGGGCGGACCAACAAGCAGTTCGATGCCAATGACCAGCACATCGTCAATATTGTGGACTGGCTCTGGCAGTATGCTTTTGAGCAGCGGGCCAGCGATATCCATATTGAACCGCGCCGCGAGCTCGGCATCGTGAGGTTCCGTATCGACGGGGTACTCCATCAGGTTTACCAGATTCCGATGAGCGTGATGGCGGCGATGGTCAGCCGGATCAAGATTCTCGGCCGCATGGATCTGGTCGAGAAGCGCCGCCCGCAGGACGGCCGCATCAAGACGCGGACGGCGGACGGGCAGGAGGCGGAATTGCGTTTGTCGACCCTGCCGACAGCCTTCGGGGAAAAACTGGTGATGCGGATTTTCGATCCGGAGGTGTTGGTGCGCAGCCTCGCCGACCTCGGGTTTACCGATGACGATCAGGCGCGCTGGAACGGCATGACCGCGAGCCCGAACGGCATCATCTTTGTGACGGGGCCGACCGGTTCGGGCAAGACCACCACGTTGTACTCGACGCTCAAGCATCTGGCGACGCCGGCGGTGAATGTCTGCACGATCGAGGATCCGATCGAAATGATCGAGCCGGCCTTCAACCAGATGCAGGTGCAGAACCAGATTGATCTGGGATTTGCCGAAGGCGTGCGGGCATTGATGCGGCAGGATCCGGACATCATCATGGTGGGTGAGGTGCGCGATCTGGAGACGGCCGAAGTGGCGATTCAGGCGGAACTGACGGGGCACCTCGTGCTGTCGACGCTGCACACCAACGATGCGCCGTCGGCGATTACCCGGATGCTCGATCTGGGCATGCCGTCGTATCTGCTGGGCGCAACGGTGCTCGGGGTGATGGCGCAGCGGTTGGTGCGCGTGCTGTGCCCAAGCTGCAAGAAGGCGAGCGCCCCGACCCCGGAAGACGAGGCGCTGTGGGATC
>CAYUYI010000673.1:0-1080 GCA_964448995.1 uncultured Propionivibrio sp.
GCACAAACTTGGCGTGCAAACGCCGCCACCCGCTGCCAGTCGGTAAACTCGACGACAGCGGCCGGGTCGGTCGGCCCTTTCGTCATCAGCATGATGAAACGAATCACCTGCCGATCGAAAAACCCGTAGCGCGGATAGTCGAGCTTGCCGGCAAACACATCAACCAGATTGGGTTTCCAGGGAGTCTTGTTGAGAAATTTGCGCACGTACGGGTTGGTCTCAGCCCGGTTTTTGTCCGGCTTACGCGCGACGATATTGACCGAGAAAAAGGCGTTCGGCACACGCTGCAAGTCGACAAGATGCGCCTTGATGAAGGCAAAAACTTCCGGCTGGTGTTTGCCGTAGCGGATGCGTGCACCGATGACGACCTTGTCGAACGCCAACAGGTGCGGCGCCGCGTCATCGGTAATCGAAGCCAGCGTCACGCGATGGCCTTCAGCCTCGATATGCTGCTGCAAACGCTGGCAGATACGCAGCGTCTGCCCGTCAGTCGTCGAATAGAGAATCAGGACGGAAGCCACCGCCTCACCCCTCTTGGATGCGGAACTCCGCAGATTGAGCATGCGCCGGCAGGCCTTCCCCATGCGCCAGCGTCGAAGCAATTTTACCCAAGGTCTGGGATGCCGCCTTCGAGACACGGATCAGGCTGCTGCGCTTCTGGAAATCGTAGACGCCGAGCGGCGACGAAAAACGCGCGCTGCCTGAAGTCGGGAGCACGTGGTTGGGGCCGGCGCAATAATCACCAAGCGACTCCGACGCATAAGGACCGATGAAGATCGCCCCGGCGTGGCGAATTTTGGCGACCCAGGCTTCGGCGTCGGCAATCGAGAGTTCCAGATGTTCCGGCGCGATGCGGTTAGCGATCGCGCAGGCTTCGTCGAGGTCGCGCACGGCGATCAGCGCGCCGCGATTCTCCAGCGAGGCACGGATCACCGCCTGACGCGGCATCGTCAGCAGCAGCTTGTCGATCGAGGCCACGACGCGATCAATGTACGCCGCGTCCGGACAGAGCAGGATCGACTGCGCGAGTTCATCGTGCTCGGCCTGCGAAAAGAGGTCCATCGCCACCCAGTCGGGATC
>CAYUYI010000674.1:0-1077 GCA_964448995.1 uncultured Propionivibrio sp.
CAGCCTGAGCATGAGTGAGCGCCTGCTTCACCAGTGCTTCCAGCGTTTCATCGTTAAGCACATAGCCGCGCGGATCTTCCGCGTTGATCAGCCCGTCCTGGCCGTGACTTGTGTAGGGGTCGAGGGCCACATCGGTTATCACGCCCAAGTCTGGAAACGCTTTTTTCAGCGCGGCGACGGCACGCGGCACCAGGCCATCCTGATTCCACGCTTCTTCGGCGCCGGGTGTCTTGAGCGAGGCATCCACCACGGGAAACAGCGCCAGCGCGGGAACGCCCAAACGTTGCGCGTTTTCCGCAGTTCGCAACAGATAGTCGAGGCTTTGACGCTCGACGCCAGGCATTGAAGCCACAGGCTCGACGCGTCGCCCGCCATCAAGCACGAAAACCGGGTAAATCAGGTCGTTGGGCGTCAGGACCGATTCGCGCATCAGGCGGCGCGAAAATTCATCACGGCGCATGCGGCGCATACGCGTACCGGGGAAACTTGCCTTGAAATCCATCGTTCGCTCGTGTTAATTCAAAAAATGCATTCACCCAACAATTTTTCGCAATCCGGGAACTTAATCAAGCGCCACTGACTCTGACGCACAGATGGCTCTCGCCGTCTCCCGCTTCATCTCCCTGAGCGGGTGCCTTGCATCTAGGTAAGGCGTTTGGCCCCCGGCTCATCCCTTTGCCGGGGGCTTTTATTATTGTCGGTTTTTTTGACTGCGGATCGCGCGCTCCACCCCATGGCCTTTCGATTTTTCGCTCGTGCCACTTTCTCTGTCCGCAACCCGGTTGGCGGCAAAGCGTCCTTTTTCGGCGCCATTTCCAGCCAACTTCCCAACACTGCCTCAGCTTCCTCGACCCCACTTCGCTTGAGGCTGGAGAAAAGTTGGAGCGTGCAACGCTCGCCGATACGCGACAACACGGCACCGACCTCACGCAAAGCCACCGCCTGCTCCTGGCGCGTCAGCTTATCCGCCTTGGACAGCAGAACATGAATTGGCTTGCCCGTCTGCGCAAACCATTCCAGCATCTGCAGATCGAGTTCGGTCAACGGATGCCGGCTGTCCATAATCAGCACCAACCC
>CAYUYI010000675.1:0-1075 GCA_964448995.1 uncultured Propionivibrio sp.
GCCCGGCTGTTGGCCAGGAAAGACCGCATCCCGGCCTGGCGGAAGCCGCTGCCCTGACGCATGTGTGGATCGATCTCGGGGAGCGCGATCGCGCGGAAGGCATCCTGCCCGACCTGTGCCGGCAAGGCGCGCAGAATGAGGATGCCAGCGATGGCTGCCACGAAACCGACAACAGGCAGGGCGTAGGCCGTCGTGGCGATCAACAGGAGAGCCGGAACGCGCGGTGTGGAAAATGCGGGGGGCAGCAGCGTCAGACCGGCGATGGCGAAAATGATGCAGGCGCCGCCGTGGGCGAGCAGGAACAGCAGCAACGCACCGTCACCGTGGCTGTCGAGCAATAGCCCGGACCAGGCCAGCGCTTCAAGCAGCAGGGTGTAAAGCGAGAATTTCGGCAGGAACATGGCAGAGGGTGAAAAGGTGGTCGAGCAGCGCTTGCGGTGGCTGCGCATCGACGTGCAACACATGCGGAAAGATGCCGAATTCGCTCAGCTTCTGGCCGCTCTGGCGATGCGCCCAATCGTCGATCCGGGCGATGTAGCCCTCGGCAGCGGCCGTCCCCCCGAGCGGCATCAGCGTGACCAATACCGCGCGCCCGGTCAGCTCGATCAGCCAGCTGACATCGAGTGCGCGACGCTGACGGCGGAGTTCCAGTGCCACGTCCTCGTATCCACTCGACGTCCGGATGTCGAGTGCGACAACGATGCTGCAAACATCCGAATCACCGCGTACCCGCCAAAGGCGCTGCAATTCGGCAGCAAATTCCGGGGGGCAGGCCGGTACGGCGGCAAGGATCGGCGCCGCCAGCTGTTGCGCCACCAGTCCATCGGTGTAGTAGCCGAGCAGTAGATTGAGCGTCTGCAGCATTTCCTCATGCAGCGCGAAGAACGGTACGCGTTCGACCGTCAGAAGCCCGATGCGCTCACCGGTCATCGTTGCCAACGGGGCAACGATGACGTAGCGGCTGGTCAGGTCTCCGGCCTCGACGGATTGCGCCACATGCGACAGGCGCCCACTCTCGAGCGCGCGTTGGACCAGTGGATCGCTGGCATCCAAGCCGCCCTGTTCGTCCTGCTTG
>CAYUYI010000676.1:0-1056 GCA_964448995.1 uncultured Propionivibrio sp.
CGTTCTTGAAGCAGCACAGGCCGCCGATGTTTACGAGCGGATCCTTCTTGGCTGACATGGTCAGCATGTCCCCGAGAGCATACATTTCGCGCACGATGTCGGGAATGGTGGCCTCGTGATAGGCCGGGTCACGCAGCTGGATGAACCACGCATTTTCGGCGAAGCGGGCCGAATCGATGACCACCGGCACGCCGTACTGGCGGGCCAGCGCGGCCGTGGCGCGCATGTTGCTCATGGCGACCGGCTGACCGCCGGAACTGTTGCAGGTGACCGTGATGATCAGGCCAGCGACGTCGCCTTTTTCTTTTTTCAGGGTGGCTGCTAGCGCGTCGAGATCGAAATTGCCCTTCCAATCGAAGGGAGTGGTGGTGTCGAGCGCTTCGGGCGTGAGCAGGTTGATGGCGCGGCCGCCGGCGATCTCGACGTGCGCCTTGGTCGTGTCGAAGTGGTAGTTGGAGATGAAGCACGGCGATGGGCTGCCCAGCCGCTTGATCAGTTCGGGGAACAGGATCTGTTCGGCGCCACGTCCCTGGTGGGTCGGAATCGTGTACTGATAGTCGAAGACTTCCTTCACGGCATCGGCCAAACGGTAGTAGCTGCGGCTGCCGGCGTAGGCTTCGTCGCCGACCATCATGCCGGCCCATTGGCGGTCGCTCATGGCGCCAGTGCCGCTGTCGGTCAGCAGGTCGATATAGACATCTTCCGAGCGCAGCAGGAAGGGGTTCCAGCCGGCGGTTTCGAGCGCCTGGCGGCGTTCCTCGGCGGTGGTTTGCTTGATCGGTTCCACCATCTTGATGCGGAACGGTTCGGGGATACGACGTGACATGATTTATTCCTTGAATGGCAATTGCCGGGCAGACGCGTTCGGGCCTGTCTCCGGGAAAGGGGGCGGTTTTGAGTCCGGGCGGATGCCGGAACGAGTGCGGCAGGATGCCGCGAGCCATTCAAGTGCGGGGGAAGTCGTCTGTCAGGATTACGTCAAGGTTGTACCAGCGTTTTGGCAATGCATTGGCAAAACGGCCGAGGTGTACGCTTGCCCTGCCAGCGGCGGTGCGC
>CAYUYI010000677.1:0-1053 GCA_964448995.1 uncultured Propionivibrio sp.
GCCGCAGGCACCGCATGCGCTTGAAGGGCAAAAAACGTTTTTAAAGCAGACTTCAGCATAGACCAGACGAACCCGGCGGAAAAACAGGCAGAAAGATACGGTCGGCGATGGTCGGACGGCACGAAAATTCTTCGAGGAAAGCGGTTGATTTTCCGATCCGTAGACCGTTCTTTTGTGATTGTGGCGGGTCACGCGCCAAAGACCTTTGTGCTAGAGTTTCCGCCTCATGAAGACACTTGTCACCGGGGCCTCGGGGCTCCTCGGCCGTTCCCTGATGGCCTGTCTGGCCGATTTCCCCGGCGAGTTGATTGGCACAGCCCACTCGCGAATCACTGCGCCCCTACAGAAGCTTGATTTGACCGACGAAGAAGCCGTACGTCAGGCGTTCGCGACGTGGTCACCCGATCTGGTCATCCATTCGGCGGCCGAAAGACGCCCCGACGTCGTTGACGGTGATGCCGCTCGTGCAGAGCACTTGAACGTTGGTGCCACCGCATTGTTGGCCGAACTGGCCGCCGCGCGAGGCGCGCGTTTCATCTACCTATCGACCGACTACGTATTTGACGGGAAGTCGCCGCCTTATGCCGTTGACGCCAAGCCGGCACCGCTCAATGCCTACGGAAGAATGAAGCTGGCCGGAGAAGACGCTGTTCGCGCGGCTTATTCAACAAAGCGTGACGGCGCGTTTGCCATCCTTCGAATCCCAATCCTTTACGGCCGGGTAGAGAACCTGGCCGAATCAGCGGTCACTGAACTGGCGGCGAAGCTTTTGGATGGCCACGCGTTCAAGGCAGAGGACTGGGCAATGCGTTATCCGGCGCATACCGATGATGTCGCTCGCGCCGTCGCGCTGATCGCTGAGCAATTGATGCAAGCCACGCCACACGCTGCGGGCGGGACGTATCATTTTCCAAGCGGGGAAAAGTTCACCAAATACGGAATGGCCCTGATTCTGGCCAAGGAGCTGGCGATTGATCCCCGCTTGATTCAGCCGGATCCCAATCCCCCCTCGGGTGCGCCTCGCCCGAAAGACTGTCGCCTGGATTCTTCACG
>CAYUYI010000678.1:0-1053 GCA_964448995.1 uncultured Propionivibrio sp.
CGCAAGAAACTGACGCAGGGCGACGAATTGCCGCCGGGCGTGCAGAAGATGGTCAAGGTTTACGTTGCCGTCAAGCGCCGCCTGCAGTCGGGTGACAAGATGGCCGGTCGACACGGCAACAAGGGGGTTGTCTCGCGCATCGTTCCCGTGGAGGACATGCCGTACATGGCCGATGGTCGTCCGGTCGACATCGTGCTCAATCCGCTCGGCGTGCCGTCACGGATGAACGTCGGTCAGGTGCTGGAAGTGCACCTCGGTCTCGCCGCCAAGGGGCTGGGCTTCCGCATTGGCGAGATGCTGCGCCGCCAGGCCAACGCCAAGGAAGTGCGCGAATTCCTCGAGAAAGTTTACAACAGCAACGGTAAACCGGAAGACATTGATCAGCTGAACGACAAGGAGGTCATGGAAATGGCCGCCAACCTCGAGGCGGGTGTGCCGTTCGCGACACCGGTGTTTGACGGTGCCAAGGAAGAGGAAATCAAAGAGATGCTGCGCCTCGCCGGGATGCCGGAGTCGGGGCAGATGACGTTGTTCGACGGCCGTACCGGAGACCAGTTCGAGCGGCAAGTCACGGTGGGCTACATGCACGTCCTGAAGTTGCACCACCTCGTCGATGACAAGATGCATGCGCGTTCGACCGGCCCGTATTCGCTGGTGACGCAGCAGCCGCTCGGCGGTAAGGCGCAGTTCGGTGGCCAGCGTTTCGGGGAAATGGAAGTGTGGGCGCTCGAAGCCTACGGCGCATCGTATGTGCTGCAGGAAATGCTGACGGTCAAGTCCGACGACGTGAACGGCCGGACCAAGGTCTACGAGAACATCGTCAAGGGCGACCACAAGATCGATGCCGGCATGCCGGAGTCGTTCAACGTGCTGGTCAAGGAAATCCGCTCGCTGGCGATCGACATTGACCTTGAGCGGTACTGAGATTCGGCACAGACGTTGAGAAAGACAGTGGCCGCCGCGGTGCGGCGGCCTTGAGGAATTAGGGTTCTCACCCCGAACGGAGTGAAAAATGAAAGCACTGCTTGATTTGTTCAAACAGGTAACGCAAGA
>CAYUYI010000679.1:0-1047 GCA_964448995.1 uncultured Propionivibrio sp.
TTAATGGCGATGTGGGCGTTACCCATGTGTTTATCAGATTGCCAATCCCGCCTGACCGAATAGGAGACAGTCATCGTGAAACTGCTTAAATCTACCCTGCTTTTGCTCGTGTGTTCAGCGCCTCTAATTGCGATGGCACAGTCCGCCAATACGCCGGTTTTCGACCAGCGCCAAGCCAATCAGGAACAGCGTATCCAACAAGGCGTTCAATCCGGGTCGCTGACGCAGAAGGAGGCGGCACGTCTCGAGCGCGGGCAGGATCGTCTGCAGCGTGTTGAAGACAAGGCCAAGTCGGATGGTGTGGTGACGAAGCAGGAACGCGCCCACCTGCAGCATGCCGAGAACGTTGAAAGCAAGCGCATTTATCGGCAGAAACATGACCGTCAGCACGATTTCAATCATGACGGCAAGAAGGATCGTCCGGCGCGTCGCTCCTGAACCGGTTTCTGGCTTTGCGAACCCGCCCAGGTGGCGGGTTTTTTATTGTCTTTCCGGGGCTTGCGATGCCTGAACCCCTCGGTGGTCGGGTGATTCGGTGCTAAAATCGCCGATCTTTGAAATCCAGTCTGTCGCAGGAATTTACCCGATGAAAAGCGCCGAAATCCGCGAAAAGTTTCTCAAGTTCTTCGAGTCCAAGGGGCATCAGATCGTAGCCTCCAGTTCGCTGGTACCGCACGATGATCCGACCTTGCTGTTCACCAATGCCGGTATGAATCAGTTCAAGGACGTCTTTCTCGGCTTCGACAAACGCCCCTACGTGCGGGCGACGACCTCGCAGAAATGCGTACGCGCCGGCGGCAAGCACAACGATCTGGAAAACGTGGGTTATACGGCGCGCCACCACACCTTCTTCGAAATGCTCGGTAATTTCTCGTTCGGCGATTACTTCAAGCAAGACGCCATCAAGTACGCGTGGGAACTGCTGACCGATGTCTACAAGTTGCCGCCCGAACGCCTGTGGGTGACGGTGTATGCCGAGGATGACGAAGCCTACGAGATCTGGAACAAAACCATTGGCGTGCCGGCCGAGCGCATCGTGCGCATCGG
>CAYUYI010000680.1:0-1043 GCA_964448995.1 uncultured Propionivibrio sp.
CCACCCTCTACCAAGCCACGATCGAAGACTGCAAGCAACATGGCGCACTCGATCCAAAGACCATGGGCAGCGTACCGAACGTCGGCCTGATGGCACAGGCCGCCGAGGAATACGGCTCGCACGACAAGACTTTTGAAGTCCAGGCGGCGGGTACCGTGCGCGTTGTCGACGCCGGTGGCAAGGTCTTGCTAGAACAACCGGTCGAGGCCGGCGACATCTTCCGCATGTGCCAGGCCAAGGACGCGCCGATCCAGGACTGGGTAAAACTCGCCGTGCAGCGCGCCCGCGCTACCGGCACGCCGGCCGTCTTCTGGCTCGACCGCCAGCGCGCGCACGACGCGCAACTCATCCAGAAGGTCGAACGTTACCTGAAGGATCACGACACCAACGGTCTCGATCTGCGCATCCTCTCGCCGGTCGACGCGACGCGTTTCTCGCTGGAACGCATCCGCGCCGGGCTGGACACCATTTCCGTCACCGGCAACGTGCTGCGCGACTACCTGACCGACCTCTTCCCGATCCTCGAACTCGGCACCAGCTCGAAGATGCTGTCGATCGTGCCGCTGATGGCCGGCGGCGGCCTGTTCGAAACCGGCGCGGGTGGCTCGGCGCCCAAACATGTGCAGCAATTCCAGGAAGAAGGCTACCTGCGCTGGGATTCGATGGGCGAATTCCTCGCCCTCGGCGCCTCAATCGAGCATCTCGGCGCCACGCTCAAGAACGCCAAGGCCGCCATCCTGGCCAAAACGCTCGACGCAGCCGTCAGCCAGATTCTCGACAACAACCGGTCACCCGCCCGCAAGGTTGGCGAACTCGACAATCGCGGCAGCCATTTCTACCTCGCCCTCAACTGGGCGCAGGCACTCGCCGCACAGACCGAGGACACCGTCCTCCAGGCGCATTTCGCGCCACTGGCCAAGGCGCTGTCAGACAACGAGGCGAAGATTCTCGGCGAACTCGTCGCCGCGCAGGGTAAGCCGGTGGACATGGGCGGTTACTACCACCCGGACGCCGCCAAAACCTCGGCGGCGATGCGCCCGAGC
>CAYUYI010000681.1:0-1041 GCA_964448995.1 uncultured Propionivibrio sp.
CGGGCTTCGGCGACCGCCGCAAGGCCATGCTCGAAGACATCGCCATCCTGACCGGCGGCCAAGTCATCGCTGAAGAAGTCGGCCTGACCCTCGAAAAGGCTACGCTGGTCGAACTCGGCCAAGCCAAGCGCATCGAAGTCGGCAAGGAAAACACCACGATCATCGACGGCGCTGGTGCTGCGGTCAATATCGAAGCCCGTGTCAAGCAGATCCGCGCCCAGATCGAAGAAGCGACCTCCGATTACGACAAGGAAAAGCTGCAAGAGCGCGTGGCCAAGCTGGCCGGCGGTGTTGCACTGATCAAGGTTGGCGCTGCGACCGAAGTCGAAATGAAAGAGAAGAAGGCGCGTGTCGAAGACGCACTGCACGCCACCCGTGCTGCTGTTGAAGAAGGCATCGTGGCTGGCGGCGGCGTTGCGCTGCTGCGTGCCCGTGCCGCGCTCTCGGCAATCAAGGGTGACAACGCTGATCAAGAAGCGGGCATCAAGATCGTCCTGCGTGCCATCGAGCAACCGCTGCGTGAAATCGTTGCCAACGCCGGTGACGAGCCGTCCGTCGTCGTCAATGCCGTGGTTAACGGCAAGGGCAACTACGGCTTCAACGCCGCGACCGGCCAATATGGCGACATGGTTGAAATGGGCGTTCTCGATCCGACCAAGGTGACCCGCACCGCGCTGCAGAATGCCGCGTCGATCGCTGGCCTGATGCTCACCACCGACTGCATGGTTGCTGAACTGGCTGAAGACAAGCCGGCCGGTGGCATGCCGGGCGGCATGGGTGGTATGGGCGGCATGGGCGGCATGGGCATGGACATGTAATTCCTGCCAAGACTGCTGTAGCCTGAAGCACACAAGGCCCCGAAACGGATTGCCCGTTTCGGGGCCTTGTTCATTGACCGCCACCACGGTTGATGGAAATCAAGTTCGACGTCAAACTTGATCTCGATTTTGACGAATTACGAACGACCCGTTATAATCTCGCGCTTCGTTGGCCAGTTAGCTCAGTTGGTAGAGCAGCGGATTGAAAATCCGCGTGTCCGTG
>CAYUYI010000682.1:0-1041 GCA_964448995.1 uncultured Propionivibrio sp.
TCCTCAATCATCGCGGCTGTTTCGTCATCGATCCCGATGGAATCGTCCAGTCGGTACTCATCAACAATCCTTCGGTCGGCCGCAGTTACGAAGAACTGTTCCGCCTGCTGACCGGGCTCATCCATATCCGCAAGCACAACGACGAAGCCTTGCCTTGCGACTGGATGCCGGGCGACAAGGTGCTGGTACCGAGCGCCGACATGGTCGGCAACATCCACGGCGTGTGGACCACCGCCAACATGAGCATCGGCAAGTTCCGCAAGACCGAAGGCGGCAGCATCTGGTCGTCGGATCGCATGCGTTTTGACAAGGAGAAGTGAGCGCCCAGAACCAGACACTCAACCCAGTTTGCCGGATGCATGAAGCGTTTTTCCAAATAGAGAACCATGTCAGGAGGGAACAATGTCCGCGTTTATTGCAGAAATCATCGGTACAGCTTCGATTCTTCTTTTCGGTTGCGGCGTCGTCGCGGGGGTCTTGCTTGATAAAAGCAAGTCGAACGGCGCCGGCTGGATCGTCATCACCTTTGCCTGGGCGATCGGTGTAACGCTCGGCATCTACGCTTCTGGCCAGTTCAGCGGCGCTCACCTCAACCCGGCGGTCACCATCGCGCTTGCAGTGGTCGGCAAATTCTCGTGGAGTCTGGTACCAAGCTACATCCTGGCGCAGTTCATCGGCGCCATGCTCGCCGCCTTCCTGGTCTACCTCGCCTACCTGCCGCACTGGAAGGAAACCAAGGATGCCGGACTCAAGCTCGCCGTCTTCTCGACCGGCCCCGCGATCCGCAACACGCCGGCCAACTTTATCTGCGAGTTCATCGCGACCTTCATCCTGATGTTCGCCATCATGCTGATCGGCGCCAACAAGTACGCAGATGGTCTCGGCCCGATCGCCGTCGGCATCCTGATCCTGGGCATGGGCCTGTCCTTCGGCGGTCCCACCGGCTATGCGCTCAATCCGGCACGTGACCTTGGCCCGCGCATCATGCACGCGATCCTGCCGATCGACGGCAAGGGCGATTCCGACTGGAGCTACTCGTGG
>CAYUYI010000683.1:0-1039 GCA_964448995.1 uncultured Propionivibrio sp.
GGGCGATCAGCTGGAGTTGCCGGTTGCTGGCGTGGGTGTTGGGGCGGGGCATGGTGGTCTGCGGCCGGAGAGTGGAACAAGGCGGTACAATTCGCGCCGTCTGACCCATTCTATCTTGGAATTGTTTCATGCATATTCACATTCTCGGCATCTGCGGCACGTTTATGGGCGGGATTGCCCAATTGGCGCGAGCCACAGGACATCGGGTGACCGGATGCGATGCGAATGTCTATCCGCCGATGAGCTCGCAGCTCGAAGCAGCAGGAATCGAGTTGATTGAGGGATTCGATGTCGAGCAGATTGCGCTCGCACCGGATATCTTCGTGGTCGGCAACGCCATTTCGCGTGGCAATCCGTTGCTGGAGGAAATTCTTGATCGTGGCCTGCCCTATGTGTCGGGGCCGCAATGGCTGGCTGACAACGTCCTGCGCGGGCGTTGGGTGCTGGCGGTGGCGGGGACGCACGGCAAGACGACCACGGCTTCGATGCTGGCGTGGATTCTCGACGATGCCGGCTTGGCCCCGGGGTTTCTGATCGGCGGTGTGCCAATGAATTTCGGTGTTTCCGCACGTCTTGCCGGCAAGCTCGCCGACTCGCCGTTTTTCGTCATCGAAGCCGATGAGTACGATACCGCGTTTTGCGACAAGCGCTCGAAGTTCATCCACTATCGGCCACGCACGGTGGTGCTGAACAACCTGGAATTCGATCACGCGGATATCTTTGCCGATCTGTCAGCGATTGAAACGCAGTTTCATCACCTCGTGCGGACGTTGCCGCGCAATGGATTGGTCGTCGCCAACGCCGCTGAGGCCAGCCTTGATCGTGTGCTGGCGCGCGGTTGTTGGACGCCGGTTGAGCGCTTCAACGCGGCCGACGGCTGGCGCATGGAAGGCGATGATGCTGACGGGGCGCTGCGCCTGTTCAGTGGCGACCGACTCCTTGGTTCGACGCACTGGACGCTGACCGGTGCGCATAACCGCGCCAACGCGGTGGCCGCCCTGTTAGCCGCGCGCCACGTCGGTGTGCCGCTCGACAAAGG
>CAYUYI010000684.1:0-1037 GCA_964448995.1 uncultured Propionivibrio sp.
GTAGATGAACATCAACGCGTTCTTTTTGCGCGCATCGTGGCTACGCTTGAAAACGCGCAGTTCGCGAATGGCCGCGGGGGCGATACCGAGCCGCCTGGCCACTGCCGAGGGCAGGGCTTCGGGCGCGTGTTCGAGCGGCAGGCGCAGTTCGTGGAGGCGAATCACCGGGCGACTTTCTGCTGACCGTAGGTGGCGAATTTCTCGATGACAACAGCCATTTCGTCGCCGTCGAGCAGGACCGGTGCGCCCAGCTGACATGCTCGCCAATATTGCTCGCAGAGTTCTTCGAGTTCGATGCCGAGTGCCAGGGTCTGTGGCAAATCGTTGCCGAAGACGAGCATGCCATGATTGGCTAGCAGGCAGGCGCGACGGGCTTCCAGCGCCAGAAGGGCCGCGTCGGAGAGCGCCTGCGTGCCGAAGGTCGCGTAGTCGGCACAGCGCAGCGTGTCGCCGCCAAACCGCGCGATCATGTAATGGAACGCCGGAATTTGACGGCGCAGGCAGGCGAGACTGGTGGCGAACGGCGAGTGCGCGTGCAGAATGGCTTGCGCTTCGGTCCGGGCAATGTAGATATCGCGGTGGAAGCGCCATTCGGACGATGGCTGGCGTCGCCCTGACGGCGTGCCGTCGTGGTTCATGAAAACGATGTCATCTGGCATCAGTGTTTCATAAGCCATGCCGGTGGGCGTGATCAAAAAACCGGGCTCGCCGTTTTCCTGTGCGCGTGTACTCAGATTGCCTGCTGTACCGCGGTTCAGGCCGCAGGACGCCATGCGGCGCGCGGTATCGATCAGTTGTTGGCGTAGGTGTTCATTCATCTCAGGCCTCCGGGTAGAGGCTGCGCAGGCCGTCTGTCGTCGCTGGACAGCTGCCACGTTCGGTGATGATGGCAGTGACGAAACGGGCAGGGGTGACGTCAAAAGCCGGGTTGCCAACAGCTTCGTCAGACGGTAGCTGGCGTAAACTGTCCGGCCTGTCCTTGTCGTCGAGACCTTGAACAAGGCGCAATTCGTCGCCGTGGCGTTCCTCGATCGGAA
>CAYUYI010000685.1:0-1036 GCA_964448995.1 uncultured Propionivibrio sp.
GGTGTCTCCGGGTTGGTCCGCGCCGGTATCGAGGTCGTGGTGGAAAGATTTGACCATCGGATTTTTTCGGATCGGGAGTACGAGCAAGCCGGCGCCCGTCTCACCGATGAATCGTGGCCACAAGCCCCCAAAGAAGCGATCATCCTGGGCCTGAAGGAACTTAATGAGGATTGTTTTCCCATTGGTCATCGGATGATCTATTTTTCCCATACATTCAAGGGCCAGCATGGCGCCAAGGATGTCCTGGCGCGCTATGCCGCAGGCGGCGGAGAAATTTACGATCTGGAATTTCTCACTGACGAGCGCGGCGTGCGGGTAGCGGCTTTTGGATATTGGGCAGGTTACGTCGGGGCAGCGCTGGCATTGATGGGTTATTCCTATTTCAAGAATCATCCGTTGCCGTTTCCAGCCCTTGAGCATTTCAGAAACAAAGAGGCGCTGATCAGCCATATTCGAGGGCACATCGCAGGTGCCCTGCCTAAAGCCATAGTGATGGGCGCCTTGGGGCGCTGTGGGCGCGGCGCGATCGATCTGCTCAAAGCGGTGTCTGCGGATTTAGACATTACCGCCTGGGACAAGTTGGAATACGACGCCAGCGCCAAGCCGATTACCGCGATCATCGAACACGACATTTTTATCAATGCCGTCTATCTGCGCGAGAAAATCCCCCCAATGATTGACCACGGCTTGTTGTCGCAAAACAAACGGTTATCAATCATCAGCGACGTGAGTTGCGACCCCAACAACGACAACAACCCCGGCACGCCCGTGCAGCTGGGCCACCGGCACCCGATGAACAAGGCGCTCGACGAGGCCAAGGAGATCTTCATCTCCATGGGCTTCAAGATCCTTGACGGCCCGGAGGTCGAGCTTGCCGACTACAACTTCACCAAGCTCAACATCGCCGAGAACCACCCTTCCCGCGACCGCAGCGACACGTTCTACGTGACGGATGACGAGGAAGTCCTCCTGCGCACGCAGACGAGCCCGATGCAGATCCGCGCCATGGAGGCCATCGGCCAGCCGCCCATCCGCA
>CAYUYI010000686.1:0-1030 GCA_964448995.1 uncultured Propionivibrio sp.
ATCGCGCTCATCACCCTGGTCGGATGGTTTCTATTCGACCAAAAGCTTGACCTGCCGGCGCTGCTTGAAATTGGGCTGATTGCAACGGGAGTGGTCGTGATGAACGTGTTTTCCAAGACGATGGGACATTAGGCTGTTCAGCCTGCATCGCCAACAAAGAGGCAAGCCGATGGCAACCAGAACGTGGCTTTTTGCGCTGACCTTCGCGACTGTGACCAGCCTCGTCTTCGGCGCTGATGCATCATCGACAGTCGCCACCAGCATCTCCATGGCTGCACGGCAAAGTAATCAAACCAAAGAAAACATCATGAAGATTCTGATTACAGTCGATGGGAAGTCGATCCGTGCGACGTTGGCCGACAATGCCTCCACCCGGGATTTTGTGGAGCTACTACCGTTGACGGTAACCCTTGAAGATTACTCACGCACCGAAAAAATCTATTACTTGCCAAAGAAGCTATCCATCAAAGGTGCTCCCTCCGGAATGGCCCCCGCCATCGGCGACGTTACTTACTACGCCCCTTGGGGAAACCTGGCGATTTTCTACAAGGACTTTGGCTATTCGAGCGGTCTGATCAAACTAGGCCGCATCGATTTTGGCGTTGAGGTTCTGAATGTTTCCGGACCGCTTAAGGCGCGGATTGAACTGATTCAAGACTAGGGTGTATCCAGCTTGTATGTCGGCAATCTGAGCGGTGACCGACCTTCGGCGATTCTGTTGAAAAACTCCGCGCGACATAGCGGCCCTGGTATAATATGCCGTAAGCATTATGTGTTGAGGTGCCGCGATGATGGGGCAACAGAAGAGTGGGCAAGACCGGTTGTTCTACTCGTTCAACCTCGAAGATCATGTGCCGGTTGGCCATCTGTTGCGCGGCATTGACGCCTGCCTCGACCTGAGCGGACTGCGCCGGCATCTGGCCGAGCACTACAGCCATACCGGCCGCCCCTCAGTCGATCCTGAGTTGATGATCCGGATGCTGATCGTGGGATACAGCTACGGCATCCGTTCCGAACGCCGCCTGTGCGA
>CAYUYI010000687.1:0-1030 GCA_964448995.1 uncultured Propionivibrio sp.
GATCAGGCCGAGGCACTCTCGATCAGCGACCGGGTAATGGTCATGGAAAAGGGCAGAGCCACCCAATACGATACGCCGCTCAATGTTTATGAAAGCCCACAATCGCCATTCATTTCCACTTTCGTTGGCAAAGCCAACATGCTCAAGGGCACGGCACTGATTGAAGGCGAAAAGTGCTTCGCGACCGTATCGGGCATGAAACTCGCGCTCGACATTGATTTGCGTGACGGACATTGCCCGCACCCCGGCCAGGAATTGATTCTGAGCTTGCGTCCGGAAAAGCTGCGCTTTGCCGAACCCGGTCGGGGGTTTTTTGATGCCCAGGTCGAAGAAAAATTCTTTTTCGGCTCGCAGTGGCATTACACCGTGACATCGCCACTGGGAACACTGATGGTATTGCAGCCCAATGACGGCCGCCAACCGATAAATATCGGCGACAACCTGAGCATCGGCTGGGGGGAATCGTGTGTCCGGATTGTTCCGGACTCGGAAAATCTGGGCATTGTTTCGGCGACCTGAATCTTGGCAAACTTCAAGAAGAACTTCACTCCCTGGGCGTTGAGTCTGCCGGGCTTGCTATTATTCGTCAGCCTGCTGCTCATCCCGATGCTGATGACCGTTGTCCTGTCATTCAATGTTTATGACGCAGACATTGGCGCGATACCCAACGAATACACGATCGCTCATTACCTGAAAGTGCTGGGCGATTCATATTATTACGAGATATTTTTTCGCACCTACTGGATTTCGCTCTGCGTCGCGTTGATCTGCATGGTCATTGGCGTACCCGAGGCCTACATCATCAGCAAGATGCAAAGTCCTTGGCGCTCGATCATGTTGCTTGTCGTCCTGGCGCCGCTTCTAGTCTCAGTGGTCGTGCGCGCTTTTGGCTGGAGCCTGCTGCTCAACAGTACCGGATTGGTCAATAACCTGCTCACCGCGATTGGCATCGGTCCAGCGCGAATGATGTACACCGAAACCGCAGTAATCATTGCTCTGGTGCATGTGATGCTGCCCTTCATGGTGATTC
>CAYUYI010000688.1:0-1024 GCA_964448995.1 uncultured Propionivibrio sp.
CCCAGCGGCCGTTCAGACGCGCCGTGCCCTTGAGTCCGACGCGGTGCGTGGTCGGTTCACGCAAGGCCGCGCGCACCCGGTAGGCATAGCCGCCTTCGGGTCGTTGTACCGCATCGTGCGCCACATAGCGCAAGGCACCGGTCACGGAACTCAGCGGACTGGCATTGAGAAACAGACTGGCCGACGCGCCTGCGGCCAAGGGAATCGCATCGCCGACCGGCAGCCAGGCTTCGATCTCGACATCGTCCGGCGCGGCGATTCGCATGATACGCTCCCCTGTCACCACCGGCTTTCCGATCCATTCAAAGGGATCATCAAAGAGCGCAACACCGTCATGCGGTGCGACAACCAGCGCGCGCTCGAGCTGGCCATGCAAGAAATCCGCCTCGGCCTTGCGTTCGTCGATCTTGCCTTGAACCAGCGCCATCTGCGCCTTGGACTTGGCATCGGACAGCGCCAGCTGCGCCGACTGACGGTACTCGGCCTGTGCCGTGGCCAAGGACTGGCTGGCTACATCGTAACGCGCTTCCAGCGGTGCCTTGTCGAATTCGAAAAGGACTTGCCCGGCCTTGACGCTCTGATTGGGCTGGACATGGAATTTTCCCACCGTGCCATCCAGTGGCGCCCGGATCATCGCCGGCCGGGTCGGCACTAGCTCTCCCGGGGCCAATACGCTCAAGCGAACGGGACACAGCAGCACCAGCCCGACGGCAAGCGCCCAGCGCGCCCAGCGTTGGCGCCACCAAGTCACGCCCGCACGTGGTTCAAAATAGTTTCGTACCACCCGCCAGGCACGTGCCGGCGACCACGCCTGGCTGCCCGAGCCGGTCAGCCAGGCATGCCGCCACAATTCAAGCCACTCGGCAAGCAAGGCGATTTCATCGGCCTGCCAGGGCACATCGCGGGCAAACAGCAGGCCCCCGCCAGACGCCAGCAGTGCCGCCTCGCCGACACTGGGGGCCGGGGCCAACGGCAGCCACAGACCATAGGCTGGCAGCCACTCCGCCCATTCTTCGGCGACATC
>CAYUYI010000689.1:0-1017 GCA_964448995.1 uncultured Propionivibrio sp.
GGCCGTCAGCGTCGCGTCTTCCTGCACCGAACCGGTGTCGTTGACCGCCACCGGTCCGGGGTTGGTGACCGTCAGCACGAACGTTTGGGTGACCGTGCCGCCGTGACCATCGTTGGCCGTCACGGTGATGCTGTAGGCCCCACCGGTGCCGCCTTGCGAGGCGCTGTGATCGAGCGTGCCGCTGATCACGCCGCTGGCGGCGTCGATCGTCAGACCGGCCGGCAGACTGCCGGCGCTGTAGGTGAGCGTGTCGCCCGTGTCGATGTCGGAGAAAGCGCCGGCCGTGGCAATCGTGACGGCGGTGCTGTCGGCCCGGGTCAGGTTGGGGAGCGTACCGACCGTCACCGGGATGTCATTGGTACCGGTGACCTCGATGGCCAGTTCGGCGACATCGCTGCCGCCTTCGCCGTCGGCGATCGTATAGGTAAAGGTATCGGTGGCCGTGACGCCGGTGGCCAGGGCATTGGCGTTGTTGGCCACATAGTTGTAGTTGCCGTCGGCGAACAGCGTGAGATCGCCGTAGGTGCCGTGCAGGACCGTACCGACGGTTCCCGTCGTACCGCTACCACTCTCGGTTCCGGTACGGATCGCCGTCACTTGCAGCGTGTCGCCGTCGACGTCGCTGTCCGTGCCCACGCCCTGAATGACACCGCTCACGGTATTGGCCGTCAGCGTCGCGTCTTCCTGCACCGAACCGGTGTCGTTGACCGCCACCGGTGCATCGTTGGTGCCGGTGATCGTGATCGTCAGCGTTGCCGTCTGTTCGTCGCCGTCGGCATCGGTGATCTTGTAGCGATAACTGTCGGTCACGGTCTGGCCAGCGGCCAGACCCTGCACCTGTGCGCTGCCATTGTCGAGCGTATAGGTATAACTACCGTCCGCCAAAAGCACCAGGCTGCCGTAATTCAACGTCACTGCGGCCGGTGTCACCGGTGCGGCCGGAACATCGGCGCCAATCGCATCGTTGCTGAACACGTTGCCGGTCACGATCGTTGCCGGCGCATCCTCGGTGACGGC
>CAYUYI010000690.1:0-1017 GCA_964448995.1 uncultured Propionivibrio sp.
TAAACGACGGTGTTCTTGTATTCGGGCTTCAGCAGGTCGGCCCAGCTCTTGGGCGGGTTCTTCACCAGCTTCTTGTTGACCAGGAAGGCGACGCTCAGGGTGTGGACGGTGAACCATTTGCCTTCCGGATCACGGAAGACCGGCGGCAGTTTTTCGAAGTTAACCGGCTGGAACGGGGCGACGACATCCTTCTTCACCGCGTCGATCGCCGAGGCGGCGAAATAGTAGGCGGTGTCGGCCTGCGGGCGGCGGCGGGTCTTGTCGAGCGCAACGACGGTGGCGGCGGAGCCGATGTCGTTATAGGTCATCTCGACGTCTGGATAGCGTTTCTTGAAGTCGCGGAAGAGGCTCTTCCAGTTGGCCCACTCCGGACCGGTGTCGAAGGAAACGACCATGCCTTCCTTCTTGGCCGCTTCATAAAGCTCCTTTTCGCCCTTGTAGAGTTCGGGGCCGTCAAAAGCGAGGGCCGGGGCGGTAAAAACGGCGGCCAGGGCGGCCGCGCCGATCGTTTTGATCAATTCTCTGCGTTTCATGGTTATCCTCCAGTTGAGAAGTGCTGCGGGGGTCAATCGTCGAGCAAGCGGATATGCTCGGGGGAAATGGCGACGGCTTCCTGCGCAACCTGTGACGACTCGACCAGAAGCGGCGCGCTGGCGCCTTCAACCATAAAGTCGTAACGGGAAACCGCGCCGAGATAGCGTTGCGCGCTCACCCGTCCGTCCAGCCGGTTGAGGGTTCCCGGTGCCGGATCAGGAACGAGATGTTCCGGGCGCATCAGGGCAAACACCTTTTGCCCGGCCGACCGCTGGCCGGTCGGCGCCGCGAGCCGGGCAAAGCCGATGTCGATGCAATCCTGGCCGGCGACCGTCGCTTCAAGAATTGTCGACAGGCCGACGAATTCAGCCACCGCCTTGCTGGCCGGCTCACGGTAAATAAGCTTGGGGGGCGCAAACTGAATCAAACGGCCGTCTTTCAATACCGCCACCTTGTCAGCCATGGTCAGCGCCTCTTCCTGAT
>CAYUYI010000691.1:0-1014 GCA_964448995.1 uncultured Propionivibrio sp.
TCCGATCCTGCCACTAGCGCTGTCCTACCACGACAGCGACGGCAACCCAAGCCAGGCGCCTTCCTACGCGGGGGAGACGAGTCTGCTACAGTGTTTTGCAGCAATCCTGAGCGCTCGATCCCTCACCGCCCGGATCCAGCACTGCCCGATCATTACAACCTGCGGCCAATCACGCCGCGAACTCGCGCGACTCGCGCACGCTGCCATTGCCCACCGGCACGGCTACCAAGCGCGCACCTCGTCTGACGAACACGGCACCTGAAAGATCGCGCGATCCTCCAGACGAATCGCTGTCAGCATCCCTCCCCACAGACACCCGGAATCAATGGCCAGCAGATTATCGGTGATCTTCAACCCCAAGGCGGACCAGTGTCCGGTCACCAACACCGTATCGGCGCTACGCCGTCCCGGCGCCTCGAACCAGGGCATATAGCCCTCAGGCGCGTCCGCCGCCTCACCTTTCGCGTGAAAATCCATGATGCCGGTCGGCGTGCAGAAACGCATGCGCGTCATGGCATTGACAATCACACGCAGGCGCGGCCAACCGGCCAGGCGATCGTCCCATGCCACCGGCTCGCTACCCCACATATTCGCCAAGAACTCGCGCCAGTTGTCGGCCTGCAACGCCAGCGAAACTTCATCGGCGAGTTCTCGCGCCTGCGCGACAGACCATTGTGGCAACAAACCCGCATGCACCATGCAATAACCGGCCGCCACATGGCACAACGGTTGGCGACGCAACCAATCCAGCAGTTCATCCCGATCCGGGGCGTTGAGGATGTCGTCGATCGTATCGCCTTTGCCGCGTTTGCCAAAGCCTTCAGCCACCATCAGCAACGCAAGATCATGGTTACCTAGCACGACAACGGCGGCATTCCCGAGGCCACGCACGAACCGCAAGGTTTCCAGTGAGCGCGGCCCACGATTGACCAGATCACCGACAAGCCAGAGGCGGTCGTTGGCCGGATCGAAGGCGATCCGCTCCAGCAGGTGCGTAAAGGTTGCGAAGCACCC
>CAYUYI010000692.1:0-1011 GCA_964448995.1 uncultured Propionivibrio sp.
CACACGAATCCGGTACCTGTGAGTTGATGCAATGGATCCGGTCGGCCGGAGAGCGCCATCCGGATCAAGGGGCAGCATTCGTCGATCTGGAGCAACGCCATCAGCGCACGCATGCACTGGCAGCCACCCTCACGGATCTCCACGCGCATGGCAAAACCGCTGAAGCAAAAGCCCGTCTGCATGAACTGCATGCCCTGCGCGACGACCTGCAAAACCATCTGGACGCGTTGATTCAGAGACTCGATTGACACGCCGTCAGCAAGCGGTTTGCCCTGTCACTCAGCATCGTTGCGGCAGGCGGAAAGCACGATGGTCGTGCTTTCCGGGAGGCCTGGCAACCATTCGGCCAGCGGACGGCAGCCTTGGGGCAGGCACAGTTCGTAACCGGCGACATAGGGGGAATGCGCCAGCAGTACCTCTTTTTGCGCGGCTACCGCCGGTTGGTAGTGCCAGACCCCGTCGCGGAAGCGTGCGTCGGGAGGGGGTTCCATGCCGGCGCCCGTACCTCGGACGCGCGCCGAGACGACGCAAAGACTGCCGTTATCGATGCGCCAGTCCTCTTCCCAGCGGATTTTCTCGATCGAATGCATCCAAGCCAGGGTAAAGGCCTGAACCCCTACCCAAGCGGTGATCGTCCCGGCCGTCAGGCAGAGCGGCATTGCCGGCGGCGGAACCACTGCCAACCGATGAACACGGCGCCGCCGGCAAAGCCGATCTCATCCGTCATCGGGATGGCGGCCACGAGCATGAACGCGGAAAGCGTGGCGAAAATCCGCTCGAACAGGCCCAGTGGCGACCAGAGATAGCCGATGGCCGCACAACCCCATAGCAGGATGGCCAGTACAGCCTTGAGGACGATGTAGGCGACGGAGAAGAAGGTGATCTCTCCTTGCAGCATCAGCGCGGGATCGTAGATGGCCATGAACGGCACAACGAAGCCGGCGACGGCAATCTGTGTCGCCTTGAAACCGATCTTCATCGCCGAATCCTTGGCGATCGAGGCTGCCGCAA
>CAYUYI010000693.1:0-1008 GCA_964448995.1 uncultured Propionivibrio sp.
GGTGGAGGCCATCAAGTTCCGCATGGAGCAAGCCGGACTGGCGCCGAAGGATTTAGTACCGGCCATCGGTCGGCTTAACCGCGTCTATGAAATCCTGAATCACAAGCGACCATTGACGCTCAATATGATCTGGCGGCTGCACGAGAAGTTCGGAATTCCTGCCGAGAGTCTAATTCGCCCGTCCAAGATCCCCGCCGCTGCCTGATTTTGTAGGCAGCGACGTGCCCGTCAACTTTCTCAACCTCGCTGGTCTCGACGTCACCGACTTTAAGGAATCTGAGACCGAGTATCACGTTTTAGCAACGCCAGTCGCCGTCTCTCGGCTTTGTCCGCACTGCGGACGATCCAATGAAACGGTTAGCCACGCCCGGAGAATGTTGGTCATTCGGGATATTCCTGCTCACGGCAAGGCAGTAGTCATTCATCTGGACGTACCGCGCCTGAAGTGCCGCCCTTGCAATCAGACTTTCACGGCTGCCGTGCCGGAAGTAGACACTGGGCGCGAAATGACCGAGCGCCTTGCGCGTTGGGTTGGTCGCCAAGCGCTCGAATATACCTATGCAGATATTGCCAAACAGATCGGCGTTAACGAAAAGACCGTCCGTAATATTTTCGATGAATACGTTGCCGGCCTGGAGAAGCAATTCAAACGCGATGCTCCTGTTTGGCTGGGTATCGATGAAATTAAGCTGCAACGATTCCGAGCAATTTTCACGAATCTTCAAGCCAAGTCGCTGATTGATATGTTGCCGGATCGGTACGGCACGTCTATCGTTGCCTTTCTGGAGTCGCTGCCGGACAAGAACCGAATCACCCATGTTGGAATGGATATGTGGCGGCCGTACCGCGTTGCGGTACAGAAGGTGATGCCGAATGCCAAAATCGTTGTCGACAAGTTTCACGTCGTCAGCAAGGCTAATGCCGCATTCGATACCGTTCGCCGGAAGATTGCCAACGCCGACAAGGGGCGTAGTCTCGGCTTGAAGCGAGCGCACAAACTCTTTGCCA
>CAYUYI010000694.1:0-1006 GCA_964448995.1 uncultured Propionivibrio sp.
GGAAACCGGCATCGAGCAGGCGCTTGATCTGCACCGTGTCGTTCCACTGCGGCCGGACCACTGGCGCGCTCGGACTGTCCTTGAGCGCCATCAGTTGCGGGATGAGGCTCAAGACGTCGTTGGGCGAGTGCTCGGCATCCAGCAGGAGCCAGTCGAATCCGGCCAGCCCCAGCACTTCGGTGGTGATGTGACTGCCCAGCGAACTCCAGCAGCCGATCAGTTTTTTGCCGGCGATCAGGTTCTGCCGGAAAGTGTTCGGAAACGCCGAGTAAGGTTGTTTATCGTTCATGATTTCATCCTTAGCGCACCAGGCAGGGGCGCTTGTTATCGAATTTCCAACCCGGGATCAAGAATTGCATGGCCACCGCGTCGTCGCGCGCGCCGAGGCCCATGGCCTTGTAGGCCTGATGCGCCTTCTCGACTTCGGCCATGTCGATTTCGAGACCGAGACCAGGTTTCTTCGGCACGCGGATGAGGCCATCGCGAATCAGGTACGGCGCCTTGGTCAGGCGCTGACCGTCCTGCCAGATCCAGTGCGTGTCGATGGCGGTGACCTTGCCCGGCGCGGCGGCGCCGACATGGGTGAACATCGCCAGCGAGATGTCGAAATGGTTGTTCGAGTGCGAGCCCCAGGTCAGGCCAAACATCTGACACAGCTGCGCGACACGCACCGAGCCTTGCATCGTCCAGAAATGCGGATCGGCCAGCGGGATGTCGACCGATTGCAGCTGGATCGAGTGCGCCATCTGCCGCCAGTCGGTGGCGATCATGTTGGTTGCCGTCGGCAGGCCGGTGGCGCGGCGGAATTCGGCCATCACTTCGCGGCCGGAGAAGCCGGCTTCAGCGCCGGTCGGGTCTTCGGCGTAAGCCAGAATGCCGTGCTTGTCGCGGCACAGGCGGATGGCTTCGGCCAATGACCAGGCGCCGTTCGGATCAAGCGTGATGCGCGCTTGCGGGAAGCGTTCGTGCAAGGCGATGATCGCTTCCATTTCGGCATCGCCAGACA
>CAYUYI010000695.1:0-1006 GCA_964448995.1 uncultured Propionivibrio sp.
GCTCGGTGACAGCATGGGCGAAATGCCCGCCTATTTCGCCACCGCCGACATCGTGTTGATGGGCGGCACCTTCTTACCCTTTGGTGGGCAAAATCTGATCGAGGCGGCCGCCTGCGGCTGCCCGGTCCTCGTTGGCCCGCACACCTACAATTTTGCGCAGGCGACCGAAGACGCACTGGCCTGCGGCGCCGCCCGTCGCGTCGAGAGCGCCGAAGCCGCAGCAAAAGAAGCCGCCCATCTGATGGCGGATCAGACACGATTGGAGGGCATGCGCGCAGCGGCCGGAGAATTCAGCCAGACGCACCGTGGCGCAACGGCACGTACGCTGGCGCTGATTCAGGCGTCTATGGCAACTCGAACAGCGGGTTGATCTGTTCGAGGTCGGTTTCGCTCAATGCACCCACCGCCGCCTTCAGTTTCAGTTGCGCCATCAGGGTATCGAAACGCGCCTTGGCGAGGTCGCGCTGGGTAACGTGCACCTGATTCTCGGCATTCAAGACGTCGATGTTGATGCGCACCCCAACTTCGTAACCCAGCTTGTTCGATTCGAGTGCGCTGGTACTGGAAATCAGGGCCGCCTCCAGCGCCCGGACCTGTGCCAAGCCATTGACGACACCCAGATAGGATTGCCGGGCATTGAGTACCGCCGTGCGCCGCGCACCATCGAGCCCTGCCCGTGCTGCTTCGCGATTGGCCACCGCCTCGCGTGTTTTGGAATTGACCAGTCCGCCCTGAAAAATCGGCACATTCAGTTGCAACGCAATGTTGCGTGGCGTAGCTTCCAGATTGCCCGTTGTCGTCGCTGATGCAATGGAAACATTCTGTCCATAGTTGGCAACGACATCCACCGTCGGATAGTGACCAGCCCGATTACGCTCGATTTCTCTGGCCGCGACCTCGGCCGCGGCTTCCTGCGCCTGGACCACAAAGCTGTCCTTTTCGGCCGCCGCAACCCATTGATCCATGCTCGCCGGCTGCGGGGGATTCAAGATTGCCCGCGCCTTCA
>CAYUYI010000696.1:0-1004 GCA_964448995.1 uncultured Propionivibrio sp.
CGCCCCGGATAGCCGTAGTGCAGCAGCGTCGAACGCGTCAGCGAGCAGACCGTGTTGGCTTGTTCCTGCGTATCAGCCAGCACTTCGATGACGATGCCGAGTTCATGTGCAGTGGTGTTCTTCAGCGGTTCGAGATCGCCCATCACGCCGTTTTTTCCATAGATATGGAAGAACACTTGAGCCTTGGCCTCGTCACCGAGAATGAGTGCAACGCGCGCCTTGACCGCTTCAATGATCGAATCGATGGTCGAGATCATGATCGGATCGCGCGTGCCGGCGATCGAGATGGTGCGGTAACCGACTGGCGCCGAACCTTCGAGTTTGATCTTGTACGGCGTATGCACGTGCTTCGAACCGCGCACTTCGACCGTGCCATCACCAAGTTCGGTGAAGGTGCATTCGGTTAGATCGAGAATGCCGCCCGGTCCGGGCAGGTGGTAGGGGTCGGACTTCTCGTAGAGCGTGTGCGCGGCGGCCGATTCGGCGGTGAATTTTCGATCATCCGAGAGCGCTTTCAGAACGAACGAATCTTCGCGCAGGATGCCCATCGCACAATCGGAGCCCGAACCCGGCGATGCAGCGATGGCCGCGCATTCGAGGATCTTGCCGCAGTGCAGCGCCAGGCCTTCATCGTAGCCGCGCATGATCGGCAACGCGGCGAAGCACGCTGGATCGTAAGCGCGGCCAGCCACCACCACCTGCGCGCCGGCTTCCAACGCGCGGATGAACGGCTCGACGCCGGCTTGAGCGACGATGTACGGGCTGGCATCAATGGCCGCGTGCGTCAGCGGTGGCACCAGATCGAGCGGTTCGATCTGGCCAGCATCGAGCGCAGCGTGGATCGTTGCCTTGTCGACGTCGGTCGGAATCACCGCCATCTTGAAGCTGAGTTTTTCTTCCTGGGCGATTTCCAGGATGATCTGGCGACACCATTCAAGGTGTGGCTCAGCGCCCGAGCCACCGCCGGTACCGATCACCACCGGAACACCAGCCTTGACCCCATG
>CAYUYI010000697.1:0-1002 GCA_964448995.1 uncultured Propionivibrio sp.
GTAGGGATTTCACCAAGCGCGAGTCGCCGATCACGTCCTTGATGCCCTTCTTGATATCGGCGAGGATGCGTTCGACGAGCGGGTAGGCTTCCGGGTGCACGGCCGAGGCGTCGAGCGGGTTGTCGCCGTTGGTGACGCGCAGGAAGCCAGCGGCTTGCTCGAAGGTTTTCTCGCCCATGCGTGGCACCTCAAGTAGCGCTTTGCGGTTGGCGAAGGCGCCGTGCTTGTCGCGATAGGCGACGATGTTGCTGGCCAGCGTGCTGTTGAGGCCGGAGACGCGGGTCAGCAGCGGGATCGAGGCGGTATTGACGTCGACGCCGACGGCGTTCACGCAATCTTCGACGACGGCGTCGAGCGCACGCGCCAGCTTGGTCTGGCTGACGTCGTGCTGGTACTGGCCGACGCCGATCGACTTCGGCTCGATCTTGACGAGTTCGGCGAGCGGGTCTTGCAGGCGGCGGGCGATCGAGACGGCGCCGCGCAGGCTCACGTCGAGTTCGGGGAACTCACGGGCAGCATACTCGGAGGCCGAGTAGACCGAGGCGCCGGCTTCGGAGACGACGATCTTGGTGATGTGCTGATCGGCCACCAGCTTGATGAGGTCGGCGGCGAGCTTGTCGGTTTCGCGCGAAGCCGTGCCGTTGCCGATGCTGACGAGATCGACGTTGTGTTTTCTGGCCAGGAGGACGAGCGTGTGCAGAGCGCCATCCCAGTCGCGGCGCGGTTCGTGCGGATAGATGGTGGCGGTGTCGAGCAGCTTGCCGGTGGCATCGACGACGGCGACCTTGCAACCGGTGCGGATGCCAGGGTCGATGCCCATGGTGGTGCGCTGGCCAGCCGGCGCGGCGAGCAGCAGATCATGCAGGTTGGTGCCAAAAACGCGGATCGCCTCTTCCTCGGCGCGTTCGCGCAGGCTGTTCATCAGGTCCGATTCAATGTGCATGAACACCTTGATGCGCCAGGTCCAGCGCACCGTGTCGGCGAGCCACTTGTCGGCCGGGC